>JAUXWH010000015.1 GCA_030681365.1 Bradyrhizobium sp. | reverse complement strand
CACGTTCCGATCGGGGCGCTGCTGACGCGCAAGAGCATCTTCGACAAGATCTTCAATCAGATGGATCGCGCCGTCGTGCACGGCTCGACCTTTGCGAAGACCGATCTGGCGATGGCGGCCGGCATCGCGACGCTCGAAGTGATGGAAGCCGAAAAGCTGGTCGAGCAGGCCGCCCGGCGCGGCGCCGAGCTGCGGCTGGCGCTGACCCGGATGGTGCCGGGCTACGAATTGATGAAGGAAGTCCGCGGCAAGGGACTGATGATCGGCGTCGAGTTCGGCCCGCCGAAATCGCTCAAGTTGAAGGCGTCGTGGAATCTGCTGGAGAGCGCCAACAAGGGCCTGTTCTGCCAGCTCATCACCGTGCCGCTGTTCAAGGAGCACAAGATCCTGACTCAGGTTTCCGGCCACGGCAGCCACACCATCAAGCTGCTGCCGCCGCTGACCATCACCGAAGAAGACGGCAAGTGGATCGAGACCGCGTTCGATTCCGTCATCGCCGCCAGCCACAAGGTGCCCGGCGCGATCTGGTCGCTCGGCAAGACGCTGGTGGACAACGCGGTGCGCAAGTCGGCGTAAGGCTTGCCGCACAAAGAGACGGCAGAATGGCGTTGCCTCTTTGAAGCCGCAAATCTGGAAAATGATCGATGGATGAAACGGGCTGGTCCCATCGATCGGGGGGGGCGCATGAGCAACATCACGGGCGGATGTCACTGTGGCGCCATCCGCTATCAGGTCGAGGGCGAACCCATCGTTCACGCGCTGTGCCACTGTACGGATTGCAGGCGTCATGCGGGCGCGCCGATGGTTGGCTGGACGATGTACCCCGAGGATGCGGTCAAGGTGACGAAGGGGCAGCCGAAAGTCTACGAATCCTCTGAACATGGCCGGCGGCAGTTTTGCGCCGACTGCGGCACCGGGCTCTTCTACACCAACGCGAACGTGTTGCCGGGACTGATCGATATTCAGAGCGGGACCTATGACGATCCCGATGCCGTCCCGGCCGTGGTGCATATTCAGGTCGCCGAGCGGCTTCGCTGGATGGAAGGCGCGCACCAACTGCCGAGTTTCGAGCGCTATCCGCCGCAGCCATAGCGCTGCCGTACGGGCCCTTGCTCAATGGCCGATCACGCGCGGCTCGAGACAGTCCTGAACATGGTTCGCGACCCGCAGCGCGGCCGGCCCTGATCCCTACACACCTTGCCGAGCACTCGTTGCGAGAGTCGCTTGATCTGGTACGCCCGCAGCCTCGGCGATCAGTTGGTAGGAATGCAGGCGCGCCGCATGATCGAACACGTCGGAGACGATCATCAGTTCGTCGGCGCCGGTTTCACTGACCAGCGCGTCGATGCCGGCGCGGACGGTATCGGGCGTGCCGATAATGGTACGGGCGAGCATCTGCATGGCCTGGGCTTTTTCCATCGGCGACCAGTAGCTCTCGATATCGTCGATCGGCGGACGGCTGAGGCCGCGGGCGCCACGGAAGATGTTCGCAAACGACATCTGCTGCGTCGTCGCCAGCCGCCGCGCCTCGCGGTCGGTGTCGGCGGCGACGATGTTGACGCCCACCATGGCGTGCGGCCGTGCGAGCTGGGCTGAAGGCTTGAAGCGGCTGCGGTAGATTTCCAGCGCGGGCATGAGTTCGGCCGGGGCGAAATGCGACGCGAAGGCGTAGGGCAGGCCGAGCGCAGCGGCCAGTTGGGCGCCATAGGTGCTCGACCCCAAAATCCACAGCGGGACGTCGGTGCCCGCCGCCGGCACGGCCTGCACCCGCTGGCCGGGCGCCACGGGTGCGAAATAGGCCTGCAGTTCGAGCACGTCCTGCGGAAAATTATCGCCGCCCCCGAGGGTGCGGCGAAGCGCCTGGACCGTCACCTGATCGGTGCCGGGCGCGCGGCCGAGGCCGAGATCGATCCGGCCCGGGAACAGCCGCGCCAGCGTTCCGAACTGTTCGGCGATGATGATCGGCGCATGGTTGGGCAGCATGATGCCGCCAGCGCCGACACGGATGTGCCGGGTGCCCGCGGCGAGGTGGGCGATCACAACCGACGTCGCGGCGCTGGCGATGCCGGGCATGTTGTGATGCTCGGCTACCCAGAAACGCCGATAGCCCCAGCCCTCGGCGTGGGCGGCGAGATCGCGGGCGTTGTCGAGCGCGCCGCGCGCATCGGTAGCCTCGGTGACGCGGACGAGATCGAGAATGGACAGTGCTGTCATCGGGAACTCTCAGTTGAACGTTCTATGTAGGTGCAGGAAGTCCTCAAGGCCAGCATCAGATATCGCTTCGCTCGCGTGCGGTGGACGCGGGATTGCACCATTTCGTGCCTGCAATTATGGTCCGCCTCGGCATAATTGCCCGCAGCAGACAGGATCATCACATGCTGACCGCGAGCCTGGCCCCACTGGACGAGACCATCACGATCGCGGAGCTCACGCGCGATCCCTATCCGATCTACCGGCGCCTGCGACGCGAAGCGCCGGTGTTGCGGGTCAAATCCGTCGGCCGCACCTTCCTCACCAAGGCCGCCGATACCAAGCTCGTGAAGGACAACGCGGCATTGTTCAGCTCGAACGATCCGAACACGCCGATGGAGCGCGCCTTTCTCGCGCGGACGCTGATGCGCAAGGACCACGACGAGCACCGCAGCGAACGGATGGCGATGATGCCGGCCCTGATGCCGAAGACCATCGAAGCGGTCTGGGCGCCGCTGTATGCGGAACTGGCCGCTGACTATCTCGACCGGTTGCCGCGCGGCGAGATCGTCGATCTGTTTCCCGCGCTGGCCGGACCGCTGGCCGCGCGGATTCTGGCGCATGCGATGGGCGTTCCGGACGCAAGCGACGACGACATGCAGCGATGGTCGCAGACGCTGATCGACGGCGCCGGCAATTTCGGCTGGACGCCGGGCCCTTTCGAGGCGACCGACGTCGCCAATGCGCAGATGGACACGTGTATCCGCGCCAACGCCGAACGCGTGCGGGCCGAGCCGGACTCCTCGGCGTTGTCTTTCATGGTGAATGCGAAGAATCCGATTCCGGAAAGCCAGATCATCGCCAACGTCAAGATCGCGATCGGCGGCGGCATCAACGAGCCGCGCGACGCCCTGCTGACGATCCTCTACGGCCTGTTGACCAATCCGGATCAGCTTGACGCCGTGCGCGCCGCCGGCAAATGGCGCTCTGCCTTCGAGGAAGGGGTACGGTGGGTGGCGCCGATTCAGGCGAGTTCACGCCTCGTGATGGAGGACACGGAGATTCGCGGGCACTTCATCCCGAAGGGCGATACCGTGATGACGATCCAGGCCTCGGCCAACCGTGACGAGGACGTATTCGAGGACGGCGAGAATTTCAATGCGTTGCGCGACCCCAATCCGCATCAGGCCTTTGGCAACGGCCCGCATCATTGCGCGGGTGCGCAGCTGTCGCGGCGAACCGTCGGCGTCATCCTGCTCCCGATGCTGTTCGAGCGCTTCCCCAACATGAAGCTCCCCGATCCCGCCGGCGTGCGCTGGCACGGTTTCGGTTTCCGGGGTCCGCTCAACCTGCCGGTTCTGCTGCAATAGGACGGGGGCGGAGAGGCGGCGCCATCTCGTAAGATTCCGTGTCGCTCGAATGCGGAAATCCGTGGCCGGCCGCAGTCGACGGTCGACGGCACGCGTCATTGCACCCCATTTAGCCGCCGGACGCCTGAAAAGTCGCCTTGACACTTTCTCAGACGCTGTATTAACTAACTAGTTAGTAATATAGTCTGAGGGGTCGAATGGCGCTGGCGTCGGACAACAGGTTCAGGATTGCGATCGATATCGGAGGCACCTTCACCGATATCGCCCTGCTGACCGATGCCGGGCTGATCCACCAAAGCAAGATTTCCTCGACCCCGTCCGATCCGAGCGTCGCCGTGATCGAAGGCGTCGGACAGCTGCTGGCCGAACTGTCGATCTCGCCCGGCGCCGTTGCCGAGGTGCTGCACGGGACCACCGTCGGTTCGAACACCATCCTGCAGCGCAAGGGTGCCAGGACCGGTCTCATCACCACCCGCGGCTTTCGCGATGTGCTGGAGATCGGCCGCATCCGCATGCCCGACATGTTCGACCTGACCTGGGAAAAGCCGAAGCCGCTGGTGCCCCGCCGGCATCGCATGGAAGTCACCGAACGCATGGCGGCCGATGGTTCGACGGTCGAGCCGCTGTCGGAGGCCGGCGTGATATCAGCCGGCAAGGCGCTGGTCGCCGAGGGTATCGAGGCGGTCGCGATCGCCTTCATCAACAGCTACCGCAACCCGGCGCACGAGTTGCAGGCCGAGGCCATTCTTCGCGCCAATTTCCCGCATCTGCTGGTCACCACGTCCTGCGCCGTTTTGCCGGAAATGAAGGAATATGAACGCACCAGCACGACAGTGGTGAATGCCTATCTGCTGGCCGCGATGCGCAGCTATCTGCAACGGCTCGAAGCGGGGCTCCGTGCCATCGGCGTCGCGGCGCCGATCCTGGTCATGACCTCGAACGGCGGCATGCTGGCCGCGAACGTGACCTGCGAAAAGCCGGTGCTGGTGGTGGCTTCCGGTCCCGCCGGCGGCGTCATCGGCGCGGCCAGGCTCGGGGTTGCGCGCGACGACCGCGACGTCATCGTGTTCGATATGGGCGGCACCACCGCGAAGGCCGTGATCATCGAGGACGGCCGCCCCAGCATGACCTCCGAATACGAATTTCGCGACGGCATCTCGACATCGAGCCGCTTCATCAAGGCCGGCGGGTACATGCTCAAGGTGCCCGCGATCGATATCGCCGAGGTCGGCGCCGGCGGCGGTTCAATCGCCGGCATCGACAAGGGTGGCCTGCTGGTGGTCGGGCCGCAGTCGGCCGGCGCCATGCCGGGACCGGCATGTTACGGCCTCGGCAACGACCGGCCGACCGTGACGGATGCCAATGTGGTGCTGGGCTTCATCAACGCAACCTCGCTGGCGGGCGGCAAGCTTCATATCGATCGGGCGCTGAGCGAGCAGGCCATCCGGGTCCATGTCGGAGACCCGCTCTCTTTGCCGATGCAGGATGCGGCGCACGGCATCCGGGCCGTGGCCAATGCCGCGATGGCGCGGGCGATCCGCGCGGTCACGGTCGAGCGCGGACTGGATCCGCGCGATCTCACGCTGATGGCGTTCGGCGGCAACGGCGGCGTGCACGCGCCGGATCTGGCGCGGCAGCTCGGGATTCCGCGCGTGGTGATCCCGCCGATGTCGGGCATCTTCAGTGCGCTCGGCATGCTCGCCTCCGACATCGAGCATACTGCGCTGAAGACGGTAAGCCAGCGGCTCGACCGGATGAGCGTCGCCGATCTCGAGGCGATCAAGCAGGAACTGCGCCAGCAGGTCGCAGCCCAACTCGCGGCCGACGGCTACCAGGCCGAACGCACCGCGTTTCTCTGGGAAGCGGATTTGCGCCATGAGGGGCAGGCTACCGAACTCACCGTGCCGTTCGAGGGCGAGGATTTTTCCCAGATCCGCGAACGCTTCGTCGCCGAATATTTCAAGACTTACGGCTATCGCGACTCTACTCCGATGGAATTGATGAAGGTGCGTGTCGCCGGACGTGGTCTGCGCGACAATCGCCTGGACTTCGGCAACATGAAGATCGCCGCGCGGGCGGGTGCGTCCCGGTCCGGCACGCGGCAGGTATCCTTTGCGAGGGGCGAGCCCGCGGTAGCCGTCGAGATCGTCGACCGCGGCGCGCTTGGCGCTTCATCCCGGCAGGGACCGCTGATCATCGAGGAATTCGACGCCACCATCGTCGTGCCGCCGGACGCGAAGGCGCACAAGGATGCGATCGGCTGCATCGTGCTGGAGTTCGAGACATGAAGGTAGATCCGATCACCTTTGCCGTCATCAAGAGCGGACTGGATTCGATCGCCGACGACATGGCCTACACCGTGGTCCGGATCGCGCGTTCGGAGATCGTAAAGGATGTCATGGATTTCTCCGCGGCTCTTTGCGCCGGCGACGGCCAGATGGTGGCGCAGGCCAAGACCATCGCCCAGCATCTCGGCGCGATACCGGAAGCCATGGCCTCGGTGCTGGCGAAATTCGAAGGCGATCTGCACGATGGCGACGTCGTCATCATGAACGATCCCTATCACGGCGGCATGCACCTGCCGGACATCTTCATGTTCGTGCCGATTTTCTTCGGCGGCGAACGTCATGCCTTCGCGGTGGTGATCTGCCACCACACCGATGTCGGCGGCCGGGTGCCGGGATCCAACGCGTCCGACTCGACCGAAATCTACCAGGAAGGGCTGCGCATTCCGCCGCTCAAGCTTTACGATCGCGGCGTTCTCAACACCACGCTCGAGGCCCTGATCAAGATCAACGTCCGGGTGCCGGACCGGGTCTGGGGCGATCTCTCGGCGCAGTTCGCGGCCGCCCAGGTCGGCAAGCGCGGCCTGGAAAAGCTGCTGCAGCGTTACGGGGCCGCCGAAGTCGATGCCTATATGCAGGAGTTGCTCGACTATGCCGAGCGGCTGACGCGCCGGGAAATCGCGACCTGGCCGAAGGGCACCTATCGCTTCGTCGACTACATCGACAATGACGGCTTTTCAGACACGCCGATCCCGATCAAGGTCGCGATTACCGTCAACGGCGACGGCACGCTGCTGGTCGACTACACCGGCTCCTCGCCGCAGGTGAAGGGAGCGCTGAATTCGACGCTCAGCTTCACTCACTCGCTGACTTACCTCAGCGTCCGCTGCGTGCTGGCCAAGGACGTGCCGAACAATGTCGGCCTGTTCCGCTGCATCACCGTGAAGGCGCCCGAAGCGTCGATACTCAATCCGGTGATGCCCGCGCCTTGCGCGGCGCGCGCGCTCACCGGCTACCGCGTGTTCGACACGATGCTCGGCGCGCTCGCGCAGATCGTCCCCGACAAGGTGCCGGCTGCGGGGGAGGGCGGCAACAGCGTCATCTGCATCAGCGGTCTGCGGCCCAATCGGCAGCCCTTCATCATCGTGGACATGATCTGCGGCGCGTGGGGCGGCCGGCCCGACAAGGACGGGCTCGAGGCGGTCACCAACGCCTCGCAGAACCTGTCCAACATGCCGGTGGAAGTGATGGAAGCCGAGCATCCGGTTCGCATAGAGGATTATTCCTTCGTTACCGACAGCTGCGGGGCGGGCCGGTATCGTGGCGGCGTCGGCGTCCGGCGCAGCTACCGCATCCTGGCGCCGGAGGCGCTGCTGCAGTTGCGGACCGACCGCGTCACGTTCCAGCCCTACGGCCTGAACGGCGGAGAGCCCGGCGGGTCGTCGCGGAACTTCATCGAGATCGGCAATGAACGCAGTGCGTTGCCGGGCAAGATCACCACGATCGTGATGCGCGATACGCTGATCATTCATGAACAGGCCGGTGCGGGCGGCTTCGGCAATCCGCTGCTGCGCGAGCCGGAGCAGGTACGGGAGGATTTTCTCGACGGCAAGATCACCGCGGCGTTTGCCGAGCAACATTATGCGGTGCGGTTCGGTGCGCGCGGCGCGCTGGACGTCGAGGCGACGGCGCGGTTACGATCCGAGCGCGCGGCCACGCCGGAGCCATCGGGTGCCCGTCATGGAGCTTGACGTGGCGTCACGAACCCCGAAGGTCGTCCGCAATCCGGAAGCCAGCCGCGCCAGGATACTGGATGCGGCGCGGATCGAATTCGTGACCCATGGCCTCAGCGGCGGACGCGTCGACCGCATCGCCGAGCAGAGCGGTGTCAACAAGAACCTGATCTATCACTATTTCGGCTCCAAGGACGCGCTTTACCTCGCGGTGCTCGAACGCATCTATGCCGATCTGCGCGCCCGCCAGCAGGATCAGGATTTGCGTGGGCTGCCGCCGATCGAGGGGATGAAGCGGCTGGTCAGCAATACCTTCGACCACTTCGTCGCCACCCCGGACCTGATCCGGCTGATGAGCATCGAGAACATTCATTATGCCGAACATCTGAAGAGCTCGGGTTCGACCAAGGCGTTGTACAGCGGCTTGCTCGATACCATCCGGATTCTCCTGAAGCGCGGCCAGGAGGAGGGCGTGTTTCGCGCCAATGTCGACGCGGTCGATCTCTATCTGTCGATCTCCGGACTAGCTTATTTCTTCCTGTCCAATCAGCACACGCTGTCCTGGCTGCTCGACCGCGATCTCGCGGCGCGCTGGCGCGTGCTCAAGCGCCGTCAGCACGTCGTGGAAATGGTGCTGAGCTATCTCACGCAAGCTTCGCCGGTTGAAGCCGGCGGCGTCGACCCACAATGATCAAACCGGAGATTGGGACATGAGAAGAATATTTCTGTCGACCCTGATGCTTCTGAGTGTTGCCGCGGCCGCCGTTTCACCTGCATCGGCGCAGGACAAATTGTCGGTACGGCTCGATTTCTCGCCGTGGGGCGTGCAGGCGGCGATGCACCTGGCGCAGAACAAGGGCTGGTTCAAGGAGGCCAAGCTCGACGTCGATATCCAGGACGGCCGTGGGTCCGGCAACACCATCCAGCTCGTCAATGCCGGGCAGGTCGATGTCGGCCAGGTGCAGGTCGGCCTGGTCGGGTCGGCGCGCGCCAAGGGGGCGACCATTCGTTCGATCGCGACCTTCCAGCGCCGCACCGATCTCTGCATCCTCGTCGACAAGGCCTCGCCGATGGCACGCGCGGCCGATCTGCGCGGCAAGACTGTGGTGGTGTTCGCGGCAAGCCCGTGGGCGCCCTTCATCGACACCTATCTGAAATCCGGCGGCCTGACCCGCGACGACCTCAAGGTTGACGTCGTCGATCCCGCGGCACTGTGGGGCACCTATATCGCCAAGCGTGCGGATGGTCTGATGTCCACCGTCGGTTCGGCACTGCCGATCGCCGAGGAGCCGCGTCCGTCGAAGTGCCTGCTGGCATCGGATGCCAACATCACCTTTCCGAGCTATGGCCTCGTTGCGCGGGAAGACATCATCGCGAGCAAGGGCGACGCACTGCGTCGTTTGATTCAGGTGCAGCAGCGCGCCTGGCAGCACCTGCGCACCAACCCGGAAGACGGCGTCAAGGCGATGATCGCCGAACGCCCGGACGCGCGGCTCAATCCGGCGATCCTGCTCAGCCAGATCAAGCTGACGCTGGATTATTTCGATACGCCGGCCTCGAAGGGCAAGCCGATCGGCTGGCAGGCGAAGGAGGACTGGGAAGCCGCGCTGAAGTCGATGGAAGCCGCCGGTGTCGTCAATGCCGGCTGGAACGCTGCCGACTATTACACCAACGCGCTTGTCGAGTGACATGAGCACGGCGGCTCCAACCATGGCTGCGACTCCCTATGTTTCGCTGGATCGCGTGGGCAAGACCTACTTGTCGCCACGCGGTCCGGTTGCGGCGCTGGAGAACATCAGCCTCGATGTCCGGCCGCGCGAGTTCGTCAGCGTGGTCGGCCCGTCCGGTTGCGGCAAGAGCACGTTGCTGAAGCTGGTTGGCGGACTCGAGAGTATCTCTTCGGGCAAGGTCGTCGTGGACGGCAAGGCGCTGGATGGCCCGCCGGACCGGCTCGGCATGGTGTTTCAACGCGACGTCCTGCTGGATTGGCGCACGATCCTCGACAACGTGCTGTTGTCGATCGAATTCACCCGCAAGCCGCGCGCCGAGGAGCGGGAACGCGCGATGGCGCTGATCAACCGGTTTGGGCTCGGCGGATTCGAGCATCGGTTTCCGTGGGAGCTCTCCGGCGGCATGCGCCAGCGCGCCTCGATCTGCCGGGCGCTGCTGGCCGATCCCGAACTGTTGCTGATGGATGAGCCGTTCGGCGCGCTGGACGCCATGACGCGAGACGACCTCAATGTCGAACTCGCCCAGATCTGGCAGGACACCCGCAAGACCCTGCTGTTCATCACCCATTCCATCGTCGAAGCCGTCTTCCTGTCGGACCGCGTGGTGATGATGAGCAAGGCGCCCGGCGTCATCGTCGATACCATCGTCATCGATCTGCCCCGTCCGCGCCGGCTGGCGGTGCGCGACAGCGCTGAATTCGCCGCCTATGTGCACCGGATTCGTCACCACTTCGCCGAACTCGGGATCGTCAAGGAATGATGCGCTTCGTCAGAAGATGGCTGGGCGGCGACAACGAGACGCGCGACGTCGTGGTGGTGCTCAGTGCGGCTCTGCTGCTGTGGGAAGCCGGCGTTCGGCTGTTGAAGCCGTCGCCCTTGATCCTGCCGGCGCCCTCGGCCATTTTCGCGGCCTTTCTTGAAACCCCCGGCCTTTTCATCCGCCACCTCGGCTTTACCCTCGGTATGACCTGCATCGGCTTTGCGCTCGCCGTCGTGCTCGGGGTCGCGCTGGCGGTCGGCATCGTCTATTCGCGGTTTCTCGAACGCACCATCTACACGCTGCTGGTCGCGCTCAATTCGATTCCGAAGGTGGCGCTGGCGCCGCTGTTCGTGATCTGGATGGGAACCGGACCAGAGCCGAAGGTCGCGATCGCGCTGATGCTCGCGATCTTTCCCATCGTGATCGACACCGTGCTCGGACTGCGGTCGGTCGATCCTGACATGCTGCATCTGGCGCGGGTTTCGAAAGCCTCGCCCTGGGCGGTGCTGACCAAGATCCGCTTTCCCTGTGCCTTGCCGAGCCTGTTCGCCGGCATGAAGGTGGCAATCTCGTTCGCGCTGGTCGGCGCCATCGTCGGCGAATTCGTCGCCGGCAGCCAGGGGATCGGCTTCCAGATACTGGTCGCGCAGGGCCAGTTCGACACCGTCAGGGTGTTCGTTTCGCTGCTGCTGCTCGGTCTCGTCGGAACCGTCCTGTTCTTTCTGG
The DNA here is from genome assembly GCA_030681365.1 of Bradyrhizobium sp. Lineage (GTDB taxonomy): Bacteria > Pseudomonadota > Alphaproteobacteria > Rhizobiales > Xanthobacteraceae > Bradyrhizobium. The sequence continues at coordinate 6,835 of JAUXWH010000015.1, read as the reverse complement.
TCGATTATGCCGAACGCCTGTTGCTGCCATGGCATGTCTCGCAGCGCGCCCGCCACGAACGCTCCGCCGAACGGGTATGAAAGCGCCGAATTCCCTTGGAGCCATGGCCCTGATCACAACGGCTGCGCTCTGGGGCAGCAATCACGTGGTGGCACGCGCGGCGCGCGACGCGATACCCCTTCCTTCACTGGTGTTCTGGCGCTGGCTGCCCGCCGTGATCATCCTGACCTTCGTTGCGTTGCCGAGTCTGCGCGAGGCGTGGCCCGCGATCCGCGCGCGGTTGAGCGGACTGGTCGTCGGCGGCGCGGTCGGCGTCGGCCTGTTTTCCTATCTGCTGCTGGGTGGCGCCTATCAGAGCCTCGCCATCGAAGTCGGGTTCATCAACGCGACGACGCCGGTCTGGGTGTTGCTGCTCGGCTTGTGGATGGGCGACGGCCGGCTTACGGGGGGCATGAAATGGGGCCTCGCGCTGGCCTTTGCCGGCACGCTGCTCATCATCACCAAGGGGCATCTAGAGGCCCTGACCGCGCTGCGGTTCAACCTCGGCAATTTATGGTCGTTGCTGGCGGCGATGGTGTTTGCCTGGTTTTCGATCCGGGTTCGCGACTGGGCCCGCACCATCGCGCCGCTGGCGCTGACGGTGGTGACAGCCTGGTCAGGATTGCTCGTGGTGATGTTGCCGGTCTACGTGGTCTGGATCGTGCTGGGCGGACCATGGCTGGTCTGGCATGACGCCGATCCCGGCTTCGCGCTGGCGACGATCGCCTTCATCGCACTCGGGCCCACGATGTTGGGAAATCTGTTCTATCTCTACGGCGTCGCGCTGATGGGCCCGGCGCGCGCCGCGGCGTTCCTCTATCTGAGCCCGTTGTTTTCGGCGGCATTCTCGATCGGTTGGCTCGGCGAGCAACTGGCCTGGTACCATATCGCCGGTTTCGCGGCGATTTTCTCGGGCTTGTTGATCCTGGGTTATCCGAACCAGCGCGCGAGCGCCGGCTAAATCCGGCTCGCTGCGACGATACCGCGCCCCTCAAACGCCTTCAGCGCCTCGATTACCATCCCAGGCGCCTCCTGCGCCACGCAGTGGCCGACACCCTCGAACGTCCACTCGCTCACGTCTGGAATCAGGGCGACGGCCCTTGCTGCCATCTCCTTGTAGATCGGCCAGGATTTTTCGGCCGTCGCAACGCGCACCGGACATTCGATGCCAGACAGCGAGGCGAAGGGATTGCCGCGTTCGTCGCCGGCATAGACCTGGGCCATCGCCTCGAAGATCGGCCCCAACATCGCGGCTTCGATCTCGGGCGCGCACAGCAGCCGCACCCGGCCGTCGGGCAGCGGCTCAAAACCGTGCCGCACATAGGCCCACAAGGCGTCCTCGGACCAGTCCACGAACGCCGGTGCCGCGCGAAAGCGCTGGATGGCCGCAGCGGCGCTGTCGAACTCGCGCTGGCGGCGCAATACGCCCTGCGCGTAGGCCTTGCTGTTGTCGCCTGAGGCGGCATCGTCGGCCTTGACCGCGCGCGGATCCATCACCGTCGGCTCCATCACGAACAACCGCTGGAAGCGCCGGGGCTTGAGCTTTGCGGCGAGCAACAGGTCAGTGGCGCCGGCGCTGTGGCCGACGCCGAAAATGCCGGTGAGGTCGAGCGCCTCGACCACGGCGCAGATGTCGGAAGCGAAATCCAGGAATTGATATTGCTCCGCCGACGGCTTGTGGCTGGCGCCGTGGCCGCGGCGGTCGATGCCATAGACGGTATATTTCGAGGCCAGCTCGCGCGCGACCTCGTCCCAGACCTCGGCGACGAAGCCGGTGCCGTGCACCAGCAGCGCGGGTGGTTTGCTGGAATTAGGATCGCCCCATCGCGCCAGCGCAATGCGCCCGCCGGCATGGTCGACCCACAGGCGCTGCCGGTCCGTCATGCGCGCGAATCCTCTGAAATCATCGAAGCGCCCTTTTCGGCGATCATCGCCGTCGGGGTATTGGTATTGCCCGAGGTGATGGTCGGCATCACGGAGGCGTCGACCACGCGCAGTCCGGCGAGGCCATGAAACCGGAGTCGCTCGTCGACGACGGCGAGGGGATCGCTGGCGATGCCCATCTTCGCGGTGCCGACGGGGTGAAAAATCGTGGTACCGATATCGCCGGCGGCTTTCGCCAGCGACGCATCGTCATCGCCGACCGACGGCCCCGGCAGATATTCCCGAGGGCGATACGGCGCAAGCGCCGGTTGCTGCATCAGCCGCCTCGTAGCGCGGATGGCGTCGGCGGCGACCTGGCGGTCATCGCCGGTCGACAGATAGTTCGGCGCGATCGCCGGCGGCTCGTCGGCCTTGGCCGAACGGATGCGCACAGTGCCGCGCGAGGTCGGCTGCAGGTTGCAGGCGCTCACGGTGATCGCGGGGAAGCGGTGCAGGGGATCGCCGAACTTGTCGAGTGACAGCGGCTGCACGTGGAACTGGATGTTGGCGCGTTCGCGGGTAGCGTCCGAGCGGGTGAAGATGCCGAGCTGCGACGGCGCCATGGTCAGAGGCCCACGGCGGCGGAACGCATAATCGAGGCCCATCAGGCCACGCCGCATCAGTGAGTAATAGGTTTCGTTGAGGGTGCGCACGCCTTCGACCTGGTAGATCGCGCGCTGCTGCAGGTGGTCCTGCAGGTTGCGGCCGACGCCTTGCCGGTCGAGCACGGGTTCGATACCGAGCGGGGCCAGCCAGTCCGCAGGTCCGATGCCGGAGCGGTGCAGCACCTGGGTCGATCCGATCGAGCCGGCGCACAGGATCACTTCGCCCCTGGCGCGGGCCTCGATCGTTTCGCCGCCCTGCATGAAGCGCACGCCGACAGCGCGGCCCTGCTCGACGATCAGCCGGTCGACCAGCACGTTCTTTTCGAGGCGCAGATTGGAGCGCATCAATGCAGGCTTGAGAAACCCGCGTGCGGAAGACCAGCGGCGTCCGCGCTTCTGGTTGACGTGGAAATAGCCGACGCCCTCATTGTCGCCCGTATTGAAATCCGGAATTTTTTTGATGCCCATTTCCGCCGCGGCGTCGCCGACCGCATCGAGGATGGCCCAGGACAATCGCGGCGCCTCGATTCGCCAGCCGCCGCCGGCGCCGTGATGCTCGCTGTCGCCGAGGAAATGATCCTCGAGCCTCCGGAATGCCGGCAGCACATCGTCATAGCCCCAGCCGGTGAGGCCGAGCTGGCGCCAGTGATCATAGTCGGCGGCCTGTCCGCGCATCGAGATCATGGCGTTGATCGCGGAGGAGCCGCCGATCACCTTGCCGCGCGGATAGGCCAGCGACCGGCCGTTCAGCCCGGGTTCCGGTTCGGTCCGGAACATCCAGTCCGAGCGGGGGTTGCCGATCGCGAAGAGATAGCCGACCGGGATGTGAAACCAGATCCAGTTGTCGTTGCCGCCGGCCTCCAGGATCAGGACGCGGTTGTTCGGATCGGCCGACAGCCGGTTGGCGACGATGCAGCCGGCGGTGCCCGCGCCGACGACGATGTAGTCGAAATCACCTTCAATCCGCCCAGGCATTTTGTTGGTTTCCGCCCGATCCCGCAGCCGCCATGCCCGGGCTTGTCCCGGGCATTCACGTCTTTCCCGCTAAATAGTCAGACGTGGATGGCCGGGACAAGCCCGGCCATGACGGATGCGGCGGGAAGTGCGCCGGAGGGCCATTGGGTGGACCGCCCCTTGCATGCTAGACAGGATCAAATCGCTCAAACCCCAGTCGAGACCCCTCATGCCCATCGTCAACCGCGTCGCCGATCTGCAACCCGATATCCAGGCCTGGCGCCGCGATATCCATGAAAACCCCGAATTGCTCTACGACGTGCACCGCACTGCGGCATTCGTGGCGGACCGGCTGCGGGAGTTCGGCTGCAACGAGGTGGCTACCGGCCTCGGCCGCACCGGCGTGGTTGGCGTTATCAGGGGCCGCAAGCCCGCGGGCAATGGCGACATCAAGGTGATCGGGCTGCGCGCCGACATGGACGCACTGCCGATCGAGGAGGAGACCGATCTGCCTTACGCCTCCAAGGTTCCGGGCAAGATGCACGCCTGCGGCCATGACGGGCATACCGCGATGCTGCTGGGCGCGGCCCGCTATCTCGCCGAGACCCGGAATTTCGCCGGCGATGCGGTGGTGATCTTCCAGCCGGCGGAGGAGGGCGGCGCGGGGGCCGCCGCGATGATCGAGGACGGGCTGATGGACCGCTTCGCCATCGATCAGGTCTACGGCATGCACAACGGTCCGGGAATCCCGATCGGCTCGTTCGCGATCCGGCCCGGTCCGATCATGGCGGCGACGGATGCGATCGATATCAGGATCGAGGGGCTTGGCGGCCACGCCGCACGGCCGCACAAATGTATCGATTCGGTTCTGGTCGGCGCGCAGCTGGTCACCGCGCTGCAGTCGATCGTCTCGCGCACCGTCGATCCCCTGGAATCCGCCGTGATTTCGATGTGCGAGTTCCACGCCGGCAATGCGCGCAACGTTATCCCGCAAACCGCCGAACTCAAGGGCACGGTTCGCACCCTGACGAACGAGGTGAGGGAACTGGTGGAGAAGCGGGTGCGCGAGGTGGTCGCCGGCGTGGCGCAGATGACCGGCGCCAAAATCGACCTGGTGTACGAGCGCGGCTATCCCGTGGTGGTAAACCATGCCGCGCAGACCGATTTCGCCACCCAGGTGGCGAAGGAAGTTGCCGGCGACGCCAATGTTCACGACATGCCGCCGCTGATGGGCGCGGAGGATTTCGCCTACATGCTGGAGCAGCGTCCGGGCGCGTTTATTTTCTGCGGCAACGGCGACAGCGCCGGGCTGCACCATCCCGCCTACAATTTCAACGACGAGGCGATCGTCTACGGCACCTCGTACTGGATCAAGCTGGTGGAGAACACGCTGGCGGCGTGAGCGTGAGAGAATCCGCTGGCTGTCAGGCGATGTTGAAGCAGCGGACGCGCCAGGACGCGGCGCGACGTCCCCTCGGCATGCGCCGCAGAGGAGAGCTTCACTGGATAAACAGGATGGGACCCGGGTCCCGTGCCGCAAGACCGGCACGTTACGCGGCGTCCGGGGCTAGGGTTCGCTACGCAACGCGCCGGACTTGAGACGGCACAGTAGTTTCACAATTAAAGGTTGTGAAAGGAGATGTCAAACCCTGCGGTGACTATCTGTATGACAGGTATTGCATGGCTACGCCGCGCGCGCTGATTTCCGCAAGACCGCGGCTGCCATCCTGAAGTCATCGACGAAGCGTTGATATTCGAGCGCTTTTGCATCCGCATCCGGCAGCCGCAGCAGATAGGATGGATGCACGGTCAGCAGCGCCCTGGTCCCGTCATCGAATTCGATCACACGGCCGCGGTTCTTGTTGATAGGCATGATCTTGCCGAACACGCTCTGCGCGGCGGTGGCGCCCATCGCCACCACCAGAGCCGGTTTGATCGCGCTGAGTTCGCGTTCGTACCATGGCCGGCATGCCCTGATTTCTGACGTGTTCGGCTTCTGGTGCAGCCGGATTTTTCCGCGCGGCACGAATTTGAAATGTTTGACGGCATTGGTGACGTAAACTTTCTTCCGCTCGATGCCCGCCTGTTCCAGTGCGCGGTCGAGTATCTGGCCGGCCGGTCCCACGAAAGGCCTGCCGGCGAGGTCTTCCTTGTCGCCGGGCTGTTCGCCGACCAGCATCAAGGATGCATGCTGCGGGCCTTCGCCGAACACGGTCTGGGTGGCATCTTTCCAGAGCGGGCAGGCGCGGCAATCGGCGGCCTCCTCGCGCAGGATTTCGAGGCTGTGGGATGTTTGAGACGCAGGGGCCATGGGCGTTTTCCGCTTCCACTGAGACTATCGTTGCTCCGAGCCGGGGCCAATGCGGGCAGGGCTCGGCAGGTTCCATCGATCCCGTTGGGATTGCTCATAAAATAACGCCCTCGGATGCCGATTGACTCTCTCGGCCCTATTAGCTTTATATTAGAACATATCATGAACAAATGGCTGGGCTGCGGGTTCACCCCCGAACCAGTGGCGGCCAACAATTCCTGAGGAGCGGCGCATGACCGGCGCACGCACGAACATGCTTGCGAGTTTGCGCGGCAGCATCGAGCGCATCGAGGCGTATGCTGAGGCCATTGCGCCCGCGCGCGTGGCGCTCGGGCATGCGGATGCCGATGCGACGCTGCAGGGCGGCCTCGCGCCGGCCGCCCTGCACGAGGTGTTTGCCGAGGGACGGCAGAGCGCCGCCGCCACGGGGTTCATCATGGGCCTCGCGGGGCGGGCGGCGACACGGCGGCCGCTGGTGTGGATCCGGCAGGATTTCGCCGAGATCGAATCCGGTGCGCTGTCGATGGCGGGGCTCGCCGAACTTGGCCTCGATCCGCGCCGTGTGGTGACCGTGCGCGCCGCCGACGTCGACGTCGCGCTGCGCGCCGCCGCCGATGCGCTGGCCTGCGATGCGCTTGGCGCGGTGGTGCTGGAGGTCTGGGGCGAAGTCCGGCAGCTCGACCTCGTCGCCAGCCGCAAGCTGACGCTGGCGGCGCAGGCCTCGGGCGTCACCGGCCTGTTGCTGCGGGTGGCGGCGCAGCCGCAGCCCTCGACGGCGGAGACGCGATGGATCGTGCGCGCGGCGCATTCGCCGCCCGCCGCGGCTTCAATGCCTGGGAGCGCGTGGGGCGCGCCGGTGTTCGACGCGCAACTCGTCCGCAATCGTCATGGCCCGGTCGGGCGGTGGATCATGGAATGGAAATGTGATGAGTGCCTTTTCGCGAAACCGGCGGCGTATCCTCAGCCTGTGGCTGCCGCGCCTGCCCATCGACCGCATCAAGCG
>JAUXWH010000007.1 GCA_030681365.1 Bradyrhizobium sp. | reverse complement strand
TCGGCAATACCCGCAAGGGCAAGCAGGTGCTGAACGTCGAAATGCCGAACGAAGCCTGCGCGATCGCGACCGTGTCGGGCGATACCGTCGCGGTGATCGGCACCAACCACAAGATGGTGGTGTTCCCGCTCGATCAGGTGCCGGAAATGGCGCGCGGCCGCGGCGTGCGGCTGCAAAAATACACCAGCGCCTCGCTGTCGGATGTCGCGACCTTCGAAGCCAAGGCCGGCCTGAGCTGGAAGGATTCGGCCGGACGCGACCAGAGCATGAGCTGGAAGGAACTGACCGACTGGCGCGGCAACCGCGCCGATGCGGGCCGCCTCGCGCACGGCCTGCCGAAGTCGAACAAGTTCAACAAGGGCGTGGAGTAGCTCGTCGTCCCTTGCGTTCGCAGGGACGACGAGCTGTGATTGCCGCCGTAATAGTATTCGCGATTTCACCCGCGCTATAATCGCCAGCGACCGAACCAAACGGCCCCGCAACGTTTATCTCTGGCGTCATGGCCCTCCACCACGATCATCACGAGCGCTCGCACTCGCACAGCCGCGTACCCGACAATTTCGGTTTCGCGTTCGCGGTAGGCATCGCGCTCAATACCGCGTTCGTCGTGGCCGAGCTGGTGTTCGGCTATGCCGCCAATTCGCTGGCGCTGATTTCGGATGCGGTTCACAATTTTTCCGACGTGATCGCGCTGGTGCTGGCATGGGGCGCCGGATGGCTGGCGCGAAGGCGGCCGACCGAGCGGCACACCTATGGCTACCGGCGGGCCTCGATCCTCGCCGCACTCGCCAACGCTGGCCTGCTGCTGGTCGCGGTCGGCGCCATCGCGGTCGAGGCCATCGACCGCATCCGGCAACCGGCCGAAGTGGCGGGCTGGACGGTGGTTTGGGTGGCCGCGCTCGGCATCGCCATCAACAGCGTCACCGCGCTGCTGTTCATGCGTGGCCGGGACCGCGATCTCAATATTCGCGGCGCCTATCTGCACATGGCGGCGGACGCCGGCGTCTCCGCCGGCGTGGTGGTCGCGGCGCTTCTGATCATGCTGACCGGATGGCTGTGGGTCGATCCCGCCATCAGCCTTGTCATCGCCGCGGTGGTGGCGGCGAGCGGCTGGGGCCTTGCGCGGGACAGCGTCAATCTCGCGCTCGACGGCGTGCCTCGAGGCATCGCGCTGGCGGAGGTGAGGGATTATCTTGGGCAGCTCGACGGCGTCACCGAGGTGCACGATCTCCATGTCTGGGCCATGAGCACCAACGAAACCGCGCTGACCGCGCATCTGGTGCGGCCCGGCGGGTCAGATGATTCATTCCTGCATGACGTCTGCGCGGAGCTTTCGCACCGCTTCAACATCGATCACGCCACGCTGCAGATCGAGGCGGGCAGCGATGACTGCAAACTGGCGCCGACGGGGGTGGTGTAACGGGGGCGCCTGCATCATCGTCATTGCGAGCGAAGCGAAGCAATCCATCTTTCTTCGCGCTACAGCATGGATTGCTTCGCTTCGCTCGCAATGACGTTGATAGGCCAGGCGCAAGTCGCCGCAAAATCTTAGATCACTCCCGCGACCCGCAGCAGGACGCCGGCGGCGCATGAGCCTGCCAGCACTGTCAACATTCCCATGTTGAAACGGAAGATCGCGGTCGCCGCCGCGACCGCCAGCGCGAGCGCGGCGATGTCGACGCTCGACCACGAGGGCATGTCGAACGACAGCCCGAATGCGCGGACCGGCCAGGTCTCGCGGAACACGGTGTGCAGCGCGAACCAGATCGACAGGTTGAGGATCACGCCGACCACGGCGGCGGTGATGGCGCCGAGCGCGCCGGCCAGTCCCTTGTTGCCCCGGAGAGTCTCGACGAAAGGCGCGCCCAGGAAAATCCAGAGGAAGCAGGGCGCGAAGGTGACCCAGGTCGCCAGCAAGCCGCCGAGCGTGCCCGCCAGCATTGGCGACATCGTGCCGGGATCGCGGAACGCGGCCATGAAGCCGACGAACTGCAGCACCATGATCAGCGGACCGGGCGTGGTCTCGGCCATCCCCAGGCCATCGAGCATCTCGCGCGGCTGCAGCCAGTGATAATGCTCGACCGCCTGCTGCGCGACATAGGCCAGCACCGCATAGGCGCCGCCGAACGTCACCAGCGCCATCTTGCTGAAGAACAACGCGATCTGGCTGAACACATTGGCCTCGCCGAACGCGATCAGCAGCGCCGCGACCGGCACCAGCCACAGCAGCAGCCAGACCGCGCTGACCCTCAGCGCCCGCCCGACGCTGGGCCGGATATGATCCGGCATCTCCTCGCCGAACAGGCTGTCGACCGCCGCGGCGTTCTTGCCGCCGCCGTGCGCGACCGCGGCAAATTCGCTTCGTCCGCTCCTGGCGCCCAGAAATCCGATCACGCCGGCGGCGATGATGATGACCGGGAACGGCACGTTGAAGAAGAAGATCGCGACGAAGGCGATGGCGGCCAGCGCGATCATGATCCGATTGCGCAGCGCGCGTTTGCCGAGACGGACCACGGCCTGGATCACGATCGCCAGCACCGCGGCCTTCAATCCGAAGAACAACGCCTCGACATATCCGACCTGGCCGAAGGCGGCGTAGATGTAGCTCAGCCCCATGATGGCGATGACGCCGGGAAGGATGAACAGGCCGCCGGCCATGACGCCGCCGGCGGTCCGATGCAACAGCCAGCCTATATAGGTCGCGAGCTGCTGCGCCTCCGGGCCTGGCAGCAGCATGCAGTAGTTCAGCGCATGCAGGAACCGGCTTTCGGAGATCCAGTTCTTCTCCTCGACCAGGATGCGATGCATCACCGCGATCTGTCCGGCCGGGCCGCCGAAGCTCAGGACGGCGACGCGCACCCAGACCCGAAAGGCGTCACCGAAGCTGATGCCGTGGCCGGCATCCGCCGTCTTCTCATTCGCAGCCATATCGTTCACGGCTTTGCCTTGTTGGTGGGCCAGTTGTGGGTTTCGCCCAAAGCGTCGCGGCACCAGCGATAGAATGCGTCGTACAGCCCGATGCCGGCCTCGAGTTGCGCGAGATCGTCATCATACATCCGCGACAGCCCGAGCGAAGCCGCCAGCAATCCCGGTGCTTCCGGCGACAAATCGAGCCTGCCGGTATCGGCTGATCGGACCATGGTCGCCAGCCGCAGCAGAGGCGGGGTCGCCAGCCCGAATTCCTCGACCATGACATCGAAGGTGCAGAGTTCGCCGCGATGGCTCCAGAACACGTTTTCGATATCGAAGGGGATGGCGTTGAAGCGCTCGCCGACCGCGGTCACCTCGGATGGCGCCACGAACAGAAACACCGCGTTCGGATCGACGAAGCGGCGGATCAGCCAGGGGCAGGCGATGCGGTCGATCTTCGGTCGCGCCCGGGTGACCCAGACGGTGCGTCCCTGCGCATCGCGCGAGGGGAGTTTTGACGCCGGCACCAGCGGCAGCTTGGCGGCCTTCCAGCCTTCGAAACCACCTTCAAGGGCTTCCGCCGAAGCTCCGGCATGTCTCAGCCAGGCCGCGGTCCCCTCGGAAAGCTTCAAGCCACGCTGGCAGACCACGATGGCCGAGCGTCCCGAGAATTCCCCGCCCCATTCGGCGGCTTTCTGGTGGCTTCGCCGCATTGCGCCGGGAATCAGCCGGGGATCGGCGGCAAAATCCTCGTCGGTGCGAACGTCGATCAAGGCGGGGGTGTTCGCCGTGCCGATCAGGCGTGCGAGTTTGTCGGCAGATATCGTTGTGAAGGATGACATGGATGCGCCCTCGTGAAGAGTACGGGACGCGATACTTGGGCATGACGCCTCGTGGGGAGATCGCAGAACCCCCATGGGCTGGCAAATAAGCGAACCGGCGGCGGCTGTCAATGCGCCCGACGGCCTTGCTGCTGACACGTGCTGCCAACCGCAAGAGTTTGCACAGCGAACGCGCATGGTGGGTGTGACGGAGCTTGCTGGCGCTGACGGGTTGGGATTTGGTGCTTGTGATGTCTGGTGCCGATGAGCGGCGTGCTCATCGCGCAATGGCTCGCGCGACTGCAGCTCGGCGAGACAGGGAGATTGCCTTGGGCGAATGGACCGGAGTGGCGATCGCACTGGTCTCGAGCTGTCTCGGCGGCACCGCGGCGGCAATCACCCGCTATCTCGTCGGCAGCACCGATCCAATCACGCTTGCGATCCTGCGCTGGGGCATCGGTTTCGTCTGCCTGCTGCCCGTCGCGATGCTGCTCGGCGCAAAATGGCCGTCGCGCCGCGATTGGCCCGCCGTGGCACTGCTGGGGCTTTGCTTCTTTGGATTGTTTTTCGTGCTCTACAACATCGCGATCGGTTTTACGACCGCGGCGCGCGCCAGCCTCGCGCTGGCGACGCTGCCGCTGCATACCATGGTGGTCGGAGCGCTGCTTGGATCGAGCCGCTGACCAGACGGAAGACAACCGGTGTCTGCATCGCTGTGTTCGGCGTCGCCGCGGCGCTCGCCTCCGGGCTTGCGGCGGCGCAACCGGGCGCATGGCGCGGCGAACTCATCATGACCGCCGCCGTGATGTGCATGGCGTTCTACAACGTCTGGTCTCGCCCTTTCATCCAGCGCTCGAGCGCGCTCGGTTTCCTGACCGTCGGCATGGGAGCGGGCGCCGCCGGATTGATCCTGATCGGCTCGCTCACCGGCAGCGTCGCGGTGCTGGCCAGCCTGGGCACGCCGCAATGGATCGCGGGCGTCTATCTCGGCGTCGGCGGCGGCGCGCTCGCCTTTATCCTGTGGGTGCTGGCGCTGCAGCGCGCGACGCCGACCCGCGTCGCCAACACCATGACCGTCAATCCGGTCGCCGCGGCCTTGCTCGCCACCCAACTGGTCGGCGAGCCCATCACCGCCAACCTGGTGCTTGGCCTCGTCGCCGTCTTTGCCGGGATCTGGATCGCTACGACGGAGGGCGGCAAGGAAAGCGGCACGGCGTAACCGTGCAGGTTCTTTCGGCGGCTAATTCGATCGTATCATCGCCGCGCCGCTGTGCCGGCGAACCGACGGGGGCCGTGAAACCGGCCCGGTGTGGTCGTGAACGAAATCCTCGACATGCGCAGGCACGGCTGCACCCTCGATGTCGCAACGGGTCTGGATTTCGGTGGCGATATCCCGGGAGATGTCCTGCGACCAATGTTCGAGGGTATTGAAAGCGATGACGCGAACCGGGTCGCTGAATTGCCCGGCGAGGAGATCGGTGACGATGGTTTCGATGTCGGGCCGCTCGAGCTCGATTTCGCAGTAAACAGCTCGCTGCCGACTCACGCGGTCGACGACGAGGTAGACGGTCTGATCCGCCCCATAGGGCACTTTCCAGCCAGTTCTTGGCTCAGGTCTTGGCATCGGCAATCTCCTGCGCAGCGGCTTGGGATTACTAAGCGGCAGAACGCAATTCGTTCCGACGCCCGGAACTCAATTTTGCGCGTGGCGCGCGGTGATCAAATGATCAGCACAGCGCCCGACGCCAGCAGCAGCACCAGCACGACCTTGCGGAACGCCGCCTCGTCGAGCAGGCCGAACAGTCTGAGGCCGAGCCAGGTGCCGGCCAGCAGGGCAGGCAATCCGACCAGGAACAATTGGATGACATCCGGCGTGATCGCGCCCTTGGCGCCGATCCACAGCGCGCTCATCAGGAAGATCGCGACCGCGACCGGCTGAAACACCGCGCGCTGCACGTCCTTGGGCCAGCCGCGCAGCCCGCACCAGATCGTGACGAGGATTCCGGCAAGGCCGGTCATGCCGCCGAGCACGCCGTTGAGGAAGCCGACGCCGGCGTCGAGAACAGGGCTAGCCGCTCTGATCGGCGGAATCGCCGGACGAAACAGCGCATAGAGGCTGTAGAGAATCAGGAGCACGCCGACGCCGATGCGCACATGCGCCGGACTGGCCCAGGTCAGGATAAACACGCCGACGGGTACGCCGAGCGCGGCCCCCAGCACGAACGGCCAGAGTTTTGTCCAGTCCAGCGCCCGGCGCAGCTTCCAGACCGCATAGCCCTGCACGATCAGGCCGAATGCGATGATCAGCGTGGCAGTCTGCAGCGGCGTGAGGATGTAGAGCCAGACCGAGGCCGCGACCAGCCCGAAGGCAAAGCCCGACAGGCCCGCGACGATCGCTCCGGCAAAGGTCGCCAGCAGGAAAAGCGCGAATTCGAGATTAAATCCATCCATGTGCCCGCTCCAAAAGGAAGCGAGCAGCGCTTGAATGGGATCGCCATTTCATGGGGAGGCTGCGATGTCCCCGGCGAACAGCCTACGCCGGCGACAGCGGCGTGCGCAAGATGTCGCGGCATATCTGCCCAAGCATATCACGCCGCCGCGATGGCCTCGATCTCGATCATGAAATCCGGACCGTAGAGTTTCGATACCTCGACCAGCGTCACCGCGGGCGCGGCCGGCGGCGTCACGGTGGCGAAGAACCGGTTTCGCGCCTCGCGATAGAGTCCGAGATGGTTCATGTCGGTAAGGAACACGGTGAGCTTCACCAGATGGGCGGCGGTGCATCCGCGAGCCTCCAGTGCCGTCGCGAGGTTGCGAAGCACCTGTTCGGCCTGGGCGGCGAAATCATGCTTGCCCACCAGATTGCCGTCACGGTCGAGCGCGGTCTGGCCCGATATGAAGATGATCCTGCCGGCGCTGATTTCGACGACTTGCGAATAACCGGGCGGCGTGCCGAGTTCGGGCGGGTTGATGCGGACGATCGAAGCCGTGGCGTCGTGGGTCATGGCGAGCTCCGAAATTCAGTTGCGCGGAGCCGACACCGGTGGAGGCCCCAGCCCCGTCGGCTTCTTCGGCGCCAGGCTCCCGGCATAGAACGACGATCCCGCCACCAGGAGCAGAGCGAGGAGATAAATCGCATAGGATTGCGGCGGCGTGATTGCCCACCGCACAAAACGTCGGATCGGGCCGGTGTCGTTCTCCATGCGGTGGTTTTGCGCGAAACGGCGCGGGATGGGAAGGGCCAATCCGTCTGGCCGTTATGGCGCCACCGGCGGCTTCTTCAGCAGGAACAGGGCCAGGAGGGCCGACAGGCTCAGCGCCGAGGAGACCATCAGGACCCGGCTGCCCATCACGTCGATCAAGAGGCCGAACGCCAGCGGCGCCGCGGCCTGCGCTATCCGCGCCGGCGCGCCGATGATGCCGAGCCGGTAGCCATAATTCTGCGGGCCGAAGATCGAAAGCGGCAGGGTGCCGCGCGCAATGGTCAGGATGCCGTTGCCGGTGCCGTGGAAAATCGCGAACAGGCTTGCCGCGGGGCCGCCGACCAGCCCGACGATGGCCGCGCCGATCGGATGGGTCAGGCATGCCAGCCGGGTCGACACCAGCGGGTGATAGCGGCTGAGAAAGCTTGCCTCGAAGATTCGGGCGGCGACCTGCGCCGGGCCGATCAGTGCGCCGGCGGCCACTGCCTGCAGCGTGGTCGCGCCCGTGGCTTCCAGAATCCGCGGCAGGTGTGCCGCCATCGCGCCGGTCACACTCCACGCCGCCGCGAAGGCGAAGGCCAGCAGGATCATGGTGCGGTCGATCGGGATGTGCGGCTTGACGGCTGCGGCGACGGCCGCCTTCGCGCCCTTCACGGCGGGCAGCATGAAGAAATTGAGCGGCAGGCCGATCAGGATATGCGCCGCCGCCCAGGCAAAGCAGGTGTTGCGCCAGCCGATGGTCTCCAGCCCGAGCGCCGTCAGCGGCCATCCGACGGTCGAGGCAAAGCCCGCGAGGAGGGTGATGCCGGTGATCGAGCGGCGCGCCGCGTCGCCATAGATGTGCCCGAGCGCGCCGAAGGCGGCATCGTAGAGGCCGGCCCCCATGCCGACGCCGAGCAACAGCCAGGCGATCACCAGCACCGGAATCGAATAGGAGAGGCCGAGGAGTGCGAGGCCGGCGGCGAGCGTCACGTTTGAAAGCGACAGCACGGACCGGCCGCCGACCAGATCGATCTGCCGGCCGATGCGCGGGCCGAGCAGGGCCGAGATCACCAGCGACGCCGAGAACGCGGCGAAAATCCAGTTCGAGGAAACACCGAGGTCGCGCCCGATCGGATCGGCCAGGATCGCGGGCAGATAGTAGCTCGAGGCCCACGCCAGCGTCTGCGTCGTGCCAAGCGCCAGGATGATCGGAAGCTGGGGAGGGGTCATGAATGGGCTGCGCTTCTGGACCAATAGAGCGCCACCGGGCCGAGCAGGATCCCCGCCGCCAGAACCGAGAACGCTGCCATCCAGGCGGTGGCGTTGAGCGGCCCTCCGGCGAGATCCAGCGCGACACCGACGCCCCAGGCGCCGAGCGCCGAAAGGCTGAAGCCGACGGTGGAATGCGCCGCCATGGTAGCCCCGCGATAGTCGGGATGCGCGGCCATCGACATGCCCGAGGTCAACGCGCCGGAATCCGCCGGCACCGTGATCGCATAGGCCAGCAGCAAGGGCAGGAGGAACAACGGCGACCGGTCCGCAAACAATCCGATCAGCAAGGCCACCGCAGCGGAGCACAGCATGACCGCCGTGATGGCGCGATGCCGGCCGAACTTCAGCGCCAGCTCATTGCCGAAAATGCTGGCGGGCATCGCCAGCAGCGAAAACACGACGCTGACGACAACCGGCGTCAGGATCGAGGTTTGCCCGTTTCGGATGATGACAAAAGTCCAGAATGCGACCAGCCAGGTCCGGATGCCGTAAAGCTCGAAGCAATGCGCGCCGTAGCCGAGCACGAACCCCATCGCCCTGGTGTTGCGGAACACCGGCGCGAAATCCAGCAATCGCCCTTGCGCCGGTTTGGGTGCGACCGGACGCAACAGCAGGCAGACCGCCAGCATCACGACCGGACCGAGCGCGGTCACACAGAACGCGCTGCGCCAGCCAAAATTCTCAGCGACGAGTTGCGCGACCAGGAACGAGAGGCCGACGCCGAGCGAGAAGCTCGAGGTGTAGAACGTGATGGCACGGGAGGAATCGCCTGGCGCGAGGCGGTCGGTCAGCGCCTTGAGGCCGGGCATATAGGCGCCGGCAAAGCCGATCCCCGCGATCGCGTTGCAGAGCGCGCCCGACCACAGGCCGGTGGCGAACAGTCCGAACAGCAATGTGCCGAGCGCGCTGACGGCCGAACCCGCGATCAGGATCTTGCGGGCATCGATCCGGTCCGTCAGCGTCGCCAGCACCGGCACGGCCAGCATGTAGCCGGCAGCGCCGGAGCCCGCCAGCAGCCCGGCCTGCGCGCCGCTCAGCTGCCATTCCGGAATCAGGAACGCGGCGAGAACGGACGGCACCACGACATGCGGAAGCAGGCTGCCGAGCTGCCCCAGGCACATCGCGACGATGACGGATCGGCCTTCCAGCGAAATTTGACTCACCGATCTCCGTTCAGGCCGCGTCAGCCGCAGCCGCATCCGGTTTTTCCCTGTTGCTTGGCATTTGCGTCGTCGACGCAACAGGCGTCAACAGAAGATGGCGCCGGTCCACCGCAGCACTGGCTTGCGCCGGGCGCATCGGCGCGGCTGCAGACGCCGGTTTCCGGCAGCACCAGTTCGACGCGCGCCGCGGCTTCATGGTCGCCGGCGAGCTCGGCAGCGATCGAGCGCACCTGTTCATAGCCGGTGAGCATCAGGAAGGTCGGCGCCCGTCCGTAGGACTTCATGCCGGCGAAATAGAAGCCGGGTTCGGCCTGCGCCAGTTCGCGCGCGCCGTGCGGCCGCACCGTGCCGCAGCTGTGTTCGTTGGGATCGATCAGGGGCGCCAGCGCCACCGGGCACTCGATCGCGGGATCGAGCTGGATGCGCAGTTCGCGCACGAAATCGAGATCCGGCCGGAAGCCCGTCGCCACGATCAGCTGGTCCACCACCACCTGACGGCAGCAACTGCTTGCGCCCGTGGCGACGGTGAGGCGAGGGCCGTCGGCTGCGAGGTGCGAAACCCGGAATTCGCTCTCCACCTGGATTCGGCCCGCCGCCACCAGCGCGGCAAAGGCGGCGCCGAGTTCGCCGCGGGCGGCCAGCTTGTCGTTGGCGCCACCGCCAAACGCCTTGGCGGGATCGTCGCCACGCAGCAGCCAGACCGGCCTGGTCTCCGGCGCTTCGGTCGCGAGCCGCGCGAGATCGGTCAGCGTGCCGATCGCCGAATGGCCGGCGCCGAGCACCGCGACGGTCTTGCCGGCGTAGCGCGCGCGGTCCTTGCCCAGCACATCGGGCATGCCATACGCAATCCGGTCCGCCGCCTCCGCCTCGCCGATGGCGCGCAGGCCGTTGGCGCCGGCCGGATTGGGCGAATGCCAGGTGCCGGACGCATCGATCACGGCATCGGCCCGTACGCTCTTGGGGCCTTGCCCGTTCTGGTAGCGCAGCTCGAAGGGGGCGGCTTCGCGGCCCTTGCTCTTGAGCTTGTCGAAGCCGGCGCGGCTGATATCGGTGACGCGGCTCGATGTATGGATGTGGCTTGCCAGCTCGGTCTTGGCCGCGAGCGGTTCGAGATAGCGCTCCACCAGTTCGGTGCCGGTCGGATAGTGGTCCGGCTCGGGAGAATTCCAGCCGGTCGCGGCGAGCAAGCGGGCCGCGGCGCGATCGACATTGTATTCCCACGGCGAGAACAGCTGCACATGGCCCCATTGCCGCACCGAATGTCCGACGCTGTC
>JAUXWH010000304.1 GCA_030681365.1 Bradyrhizobium sp. | reverse complement strand
AACAGGAACACGTGCGCGACATAGATCTGCCAGACCCGGCGCAGGATGCGCGCGGTCGCGATCACGAAGCCGGCCTCCAGCATCGCGCGGCCGTAAACGAACGCCGCGGTATAGCCGGAGATGAAGATGAAGATCTCGGTGGCGTCGCTGAATCCGTAATTGCGGAACGTGAACCAGGTCACGATATTGTTGGGCAGATGGCCGATGTAGATCAGCCACAGCGCCAGCCCGCGAAACAGATCGAGCCGCAATTCGCGTTCGGCGCCGGCGGGAAGCGAAATCGCCGGCAGGGCAACCGATGCCGCAGCCGCGGCGCGCGCATCCGCCTCGCCCGCAAGCGGCGCACCGGCAACTCGATCGGCTATGGATGTCATCCGGCACCGTCTGGGGATGAATTTTACCCGCCCGCCCGACACGAAAGACAGCATCGGCGCGCCGGTTGCAAGCAAGATACCCGTGAACAGCCGGCGCCGGCGCGCTTTAGGCCGGAACTTTGTTGAAACCGCGATTGGAATTACAATTGCATGGCGGCTGCATGGCGGCCCCTGGCCGTTGCATGGCGGCCGTCATGGCCGTCCGGTGGTTGGTTCCACCGGGACTCTTCGATATGATGCGCCCGACGGACTCAGGAAGACCGAGTGATTGGAAGACTGACTGCATGTACCGCGCCGTTACCCGCCAGATCGAGGTCACCGTCGAGCCGAACTTCCTGCCGGAACGCCCGCCGGTGGATCACCGTCAGTATTTCTGGTCCTACACCATCGTCATCACCAACACCGGCGCGGAGACGGTGCAACTGCGGACCCGGCACTGGATCATCACCGACGCCACCGGCCACAAGCAGGAAGTCCGCGGCGAAGGCGTGGTCGGCGAACAGCCGGTGCTGGCCCCCGGCGAGCGCTTCGAATACACCTCCGGCGTGGGGCTGCCGACCGCGTCGGGCATCATGAGCGGCCGCTACCAGATGGTGAGCGAAAACGGCGAGCAATTCGAGATCGACGTCCCCGCCTTCTCGCTCGACAGCCCCGACAACAAGCGGGTGTTGAATTAGGAGCGAGGGCACTGCGTTCGCTTCACCCACACCGTCATCCCCCGCGGGCGATGACAGTTGAGGGTGAGCCGCGTTAAGCTTAACGGCCACGCTACGTAGTTGTGCGGATTCGAATTTCGCGCTGCAGCATATACCTATCTCGCATGCTGCAAGCTTCACGCCCGACGCCGCCAGTCTGCCAACGATGCCGCATCGACATGACCCTGGACCGGATCACGCCGTGCGCCGCGGATTACGATATGTGGTCCTACATCTGTTCGGAATGCAGCGGCGCCTTCAGCATGGTCGGCGCGCGAACCGCCGACCGCGCCTCGGTCGATGAACGGCGGGTGGTGCTGCGGCACGCCGTCACCACGCCGGCAACGATCGCGGCCGGCCGCCGGGCCTTCGCCTGCACGGTTCACAACCTTTCCGCCTCCGGCGCCAGCCTGAGCCTGACCAGCCGCCCCCGACTTCCAAGAAATTTCACCGTGGTGACCGCGGGCTCGACGCTGCCCTGCCGCGCCGTCTGGCGCCGCGGAAAACAGCTCGGCATCGCGTTCAATTAGGCGAAGCGGTGCGGCGGGGCCGCCGACGCCGCAGGCAGCAAGCGCGCCCTACTCCACGCCGGCTTCCTGCGGCGTGAACTCATACACCGACGAGCAGAACTCGCAGGTCACCACCACCTTGCCGTCCTTGACCATGTCGGCGCGGTCCTGCTTCTCGAAGCTGTTGAGCATGCCGGACACCGCCTCGCGCGAGCAGGAGCATTGCGCCCGCAGCGGCAATGGTGCGAAGACGCGGACGCCGCGCTCGTGAAACAGACGGTACAATAGCCGCTCGCCGCTGAGATCGGGATCGATCAGCTCGAGGTCCTCGACGGTCTGGAGCAGCGACTGGCCTTCGACCCAGGCGTCGTCTTCCGCGACCTCATGGGTTTCCACGCCTTCCGGCGCGTCGCCGGGATGCAGATCGGCCTGCCGCGCCCGCTCCGGCGCCTTGGGCAGGAACTGCAGCAGCATGCCGCCGGCGCGCCAGCGATGCTTCGGGCCATCGCCGCCGCCGCGCCATTCCTCGCCGACCGCCAGCCGCACGCGGGTCGGGATCTGCTCGGAGCGCAGAAAATATTCGTGCGCGGCGTCTTCCAGATCGCCGCCCTCCAGCGCCACCAGCCCCTGATAGCGGCTCATATCCGCGCCCTGGTCGATGGTCATGGCGAGATGGCCGTGGCCGAGCAGCGCGCCGGAATCCTGGCCGTCCTCGAGCCGCTTGGCGTCGAAGCGGGCATAGGCGCGCAGCCGGTCCGGCGCCTGAAAATCCACGATCAGGAACGACTCCGGGCCGTCGGTCTGGGTCTGCAGGATGAAGCGGCCGTCGAATTTCAGCGACGAGCCGAGCAGGGTCGTCAGCACGATGGCCTCGCCGA
>JAUXWH010000019.1 GCA_030681365.1 Bradyrhizobium sp. | reverse complement strand
GGCGGGCAACACGACCTTCGGTACGCTGACCACCACCGGCATCACCGGGGACGTGGGCGACGTGACCGTGACCTCCGACACTGCCGCCATCCTTGGCACCACACTGGCGGCGAACGGTTCGGCCGTGCTGACCGCGGCAACCACCAACAGCGGTACGACCTCGACCGCGACGAACGGTTCGCTGACCTTCCTAGCCGGCGGCCTGATCGATTGGGCGACGCTGAATGCGGGCACCACCATCAGTGTCCGCTCGACTGCGGATGCGGTGAACATTGGCACCGCGACCAGCGGTGGGTCGCAGACCATCCGCGCCGCGCAGGATGTGACCTTCGGTACGCTGACCACTTCCGGCATTACCGGTGACGTGGGCGACGTGACGGTGACGTCCGACACCGCAGCGATCCAGGGCACCACGGTGGCGGCGAACGGCTCCGCCACGCTGACGGCCGCGACCAACAATATCGGCGACACGCTGACCGCCACCACCGGTGACGCAATCCTGCGCGCCGGCGGTCTGATCCGCTGGAACACCGTCAACGCAGGCGGAACGATCTCGGCGGTGTCGACCGGCGACTCCGTCCGGCTCGGCACGACGCTCAGCGGCGGCAGTCAGTTCGTCCAGGCCTTTAACGACATTATTTTCGACCGGCTGGAAGCCGCCGGCACGGCGACGGACCGCGGCAATATCGTCCTGCGGGCCATCAACGGCCGGGTGCAGGGCACCCAGATACTGGCGCGCGGCGATGTCGGCCTTGCCGCCCGTACAGATATCGCCATGGACCTGCTGCAGGGCGACTCGGTGTCGCTCAGCACGCCGCAGGATATTTCGATCGGGTTGCTGAACGTGTTCCGGTCGATCACGCTGGCCGCCGACACCATGAATGTGGTCGCCGTTCAGCTTCCGTCGACGCCGCCGGTGCCGCTCACGGTGTCGGTGACCGGCTTCAACGGCGCCGTAGCGACGTTTGCGAACCTGAACATCGACCCGCCGATGATCCTGATGAACCAGTACCAGGTGGTCGACTCGATCCTGGTCGTCGATACGCCGCGGCTGATCATCGTCAGCGGTTACGTGCCGGGGCAATTGGCACTGTACACGCCGGCTGGCTACATCCTGCTCGACAACCGCACACCGGCGCCGGTCGGCAACTCGAATCTCCAGCTCTATCAGCCGGGTGGCGTGTTCTCGATGTCGCAGATCGGGGCGACCAATTTCAGCAATACGCAGGTCGTCTGGTACGATCAGTCGATCGCCTCCGTTATCACCAATTACGGCGGCGGCGATTTCGGCGGCACCAGCTTCGTCCGCAATTCGCTCGGTGACATGCGCGGCTCCGGCGGTTTCGACCCAGCCAATATGCAATGGAGCGGCCTGGCGACCTTCTATCTTCTCGGGCTCCCGGGGCTTGGGTTCCGGGATGGTTTCCCGCGGCTGATCGAGGTTCTGGGCGACGGCCCGGCGGTCAACCTGAAAGGGCTCGAAAGCCGGGCCCCCGGCAAGCGGGGCAAGAAGCTGCGCGCCACCGTGCTGCCGGACCCCGGCGCGCTGCGGCTGGCGCTTGGTCCCCAATAGAATGGCGATAGCTGGCTGGCGTCCGTCCGAAAATACCGTAAATTACAGGCAGATGCAGCGCTGGACAGTATCCCTTGCGATCGGAGCGGTTCTCCTGACGGCGTCCGCCGTGCGGGCGCAATCGCCCGTGCCGCAGGTCAATCCCGGTCTGATCGAAAGCGATATCGAACGCCAGCGCCAGCGCATCGAACAGCAACAGCAGGTGCCGCGACAGCAGGGGCCAGCGGTGGTCGGGCCGGGCCGCGCACCGGCCGTTGTCATCCCCGGCGGCGGCCCACGTTTTCTGCTGCGGCGCGTCGAATTCGACCCTTCCAAATTCATCACGCCGGAGGAGCTTCGGCAGATCGCCGCCAAATACGTCGGCAAGCAGATCGACATTGCCGGCCTGCAGAACCTGGTGGCCGAGATCAACCAGATCTACGCGCAGCGCGGCATCGTCACCGCCATTGCGACGCTGCCGCCGCAGACGGCCGCGAACGGCGTCGTCAGGATCAGGCTCACCGAAGGCCGCCTGCAGCGGACGACGATCCAGGGCAACCAGCAGACCTCGGCCAGCTATATCCAGCAGCAGGTCAATCCGCCGGCCGGCGAGGTGCTCGACGTGCCGCAACTCACAACCGACGTGACCCGGTTTAACCGCACCAACGAGGTGCAGATCAGGGCGCTGCTGCAGCCCGGGACCGATTTCGGCCTGACCGACCTGCAATTGGCCGTGACCGAGCCGCCGCGCAATACGCTGCAGATTTTCGCCGACAACCAGGGCGTCCAGACAACCGGCCGCAACCAGGTCGGTCTCTATTACAAGCTGCACGGGCTGGCCGGTATCGACGATCGCCTGACTTTTTACGGCGTGAAGTCGGAGGGCAACCTCAACGGCAATGTCGCCTACAACATCCCGTTCAACCCGTGGGGCGGCCGCATCGGCGTCAGCTACACGCAAGGCGATATCAGAATCGTCTCGGGGCCGTTCCAGCCACTGGACGTGACCGGCAAGTCGAACCAGACCAGCGTCAATATCGCGCAGCCGTTTTTCGTCAACCAGGCCTGGCTGGTGCAGGCGACCGGCGCCTATGCCTACGGCAATTCCAGCAGCGATTTCGCCAGCGTTGGCGTCACGGACGGCCGCTACAGCAAGAGCACCGGCGGGCTGTCGATCAATCTGGCGGGCGAGACCTACGGGCTGACTTTCTCGCCCGGCTACAACAGCATCAACTGGCACGACAAGATTCTCGGCGGCGAGCGCAGCTTCAATACCGCGACCGGTTCGCTGAACGGTTACCTCCGGCTGCCCGAGCAGTTCTACGCCGTCGGCCTCGCCAGCTATCAGTATACGCCGGCAGAACTGCTGCCCGGTGACCAGTTGTTCTCCGTCGGCGGCCCGACCACGGTGCGCGGTTATCCGACCAACATCGCCGCGGGCGACAGCGGCTATTACTTCAACGCCGAACTGCACCGCGACATGTCGGATCTGCTCAAGGGCCTCGACGTCTTCGTCTTCATCGACAGCGGTGCGGTGTTCTCGACCGCGCCGGCGCGCACGCAACTGGACTCGTCGGGCGTCGGGGTGTCGTGGACGCCGTTCCCGTCGGTGACGCTGGAGGCCAGTGTCGGCTTCCCCTGGCGTCAGGTGGTCGCCAACCAGTCGCGCCAGGAGTTTTACGGACGGATCAGCTTCAGGCCGCTGGCCTTGCTGAACGTGAGATAGCCGTGCCGGTCATGGGCACAAACCAGGAGAGTGAGATGAGTTCGCCGTTCCAACGCCTGTCAGTCGCAACGCTTGCCGCCGCGGCGATCCTCGTCGCGGTGCAAGGTCCCGCGCTGAGCCAGAAGAAGGAGCCGCCGGCGCCTCCGGCGCCGGCCGGCGCATCGAATGTGATGTCCGCCACACAAGCCAATGTCGAAGGTTTCCGGTCCGCCCGGTTCGGCATGAGCGAAGCGGAGGTGAAGGCCGCGATCATGAAGGACTTCGGCGTCAAAGCCGACGCCATCCGCGACCAGCCCAACCCCGGCGAGCGCACCAAGGTGCTGGTGGTCAAGGTGCCGGATCTGCTGCCGGGCGGGGGCGCGGCGGAAGCCTCCTATGTCATCGGCTATCAGTCGAAGAAGCTGATCCAGGTGTCGATCGCCTGGTCCAATGCGATCGACGACAAGATGACGCCCGAACAGCTGTTCTCGAATTCGAGCGTGCTGCGGTCGCACTTCGTGGGCGAGGGCTTCAAGCCCGACACCGTCGCGACCAACATGCCGATCAACGGCGGCATCCTGATGTTCCGCGGCAGCGACGCCAAGGATCGGACCGTGATGCTGGTTCTCCAGGGCACGCTGGCGCAGGGGCAGGGCGATCAGCGCGTCCTGACGCCGACGGGGCTGCTGCTGTTCTATATCGCCGACGCCAAGGCGCCGGATGTCTATCGCTTGCCGCCGGGATCGTTCTAACACTCTCGCGGGCTGTATCGCAGCAGGCCGGGCATGCCGCCCGGCCTGCTGTTTGTGCTCGGATTTTCTCGCCGGTGAGCGTGGGCCGGTCATGGCACGATCCGCGCCCGGCATTCACCAAGCCCGATCTGGACATATCCGTCCCGCCGCGCCCTGGCGCGCATCACGATCTCATCGCCGTCGTCGAGAAACGTGCGCGTTTCCCCGGTCGGCAGCGCAAGGGGCTTGCGGCCGCCTTCGGTGATCTCAAGCAGGCTTCCCCAACTGTCCGGGGCCGGCCCTGAAATCGTCCCCGAACCGAGCAGGTCGCCGGGCTCCAGATTG
>JAUXWH010000292.1 GCA_030681365.1 Bradyrhizobium sp. | reverse complement strand
TTCTTCAACATCTTGCACCGAGACGCGGCCAGCGGCGCCCGGTGAGACGATGATGGCGTTGTTGCCGGTGGCTTCTTCGATAAAGATATAGGCGGCCCCCGTGTAGCTTTCGGCGTCTATTTTGACTTCCGGGATCACGCCCGCCTTGGCCCAAGTCGAGCGGGCGATTTCGGCGAAGGCGTCATCGCCTAGGCGGGTGATGAAATGGGTTTTACCGCCTGCCATCGCAGCGGCAACGGCTTGGTTCGAGCCTTTGCCGCCCGGCCCCAGCACAAAGGAATTGCCCAAGATCGTCTCACCCATTTTGGGCTGACGGGCGGCGCGGTAAGCGGTGTCGGCGACGAAGATGCCAAGGATGACAATGGGTTTTGCGGGGTTGCTCATGTTATTGCGCCTCTGGCGGGATCACGCCTTTGCGGAACATGAAGCAGCCGTAGAAGCGGCGCTCGCCGGTTTGGATCACGGCATAGGCTTGTTTCGCCATGTCATAGAAGGCAAAACGTTCGATGGATTGCATCGGGCGAATGGATCCTTCGGCGGCATTGATTTCGGCTTGCACCTCGGCCTGCACTGCGGGGATTTCATCGGGTGCGCCCACGACTTCCATGCGGCCTGCGAAGTCTGGCACGAAGGTGTCGAGCGGGTAGACCGACAGGATCGCTTGCGCGGCTTCGGCGCAGGTCAGGTTTTCCATCCGCAGCAGTTTGCCCGTCACCGTGGCGCGGGCCACCGAATCCGACGGGAAGTTGGTATCGGCGAGGATCAGCACATCGCCATGGCCCATCGCCCGCAGGCAATGCAGCACTTCCGCGTTCAAGCGCGGGTCAATTCCTTTGAGCATGCTGCCCTCCCATTTTGCGCAAATTGCGCCGGATTTTATGCGGTGGTCAAGGCGCGATCAGGCCAGCCTTTGCCCGCTGGCTTTGTCGAAGATATGCGATTGCGTCGCGTCTGGGGCGAGGGTGATGGTCTCGCCGGGGCGGAAGCTGACGCGTTCGCGGAACACGGCGGTGACTTCGCGGCCTGCGATGCGCACGACGACATGGGTTTCAGACCCTGTCGGTTCGACGACTGCGATGGTGCCTGCAAGGCCGTCATTTCCGGCGGTGAAGGTTTCCGGGCGCACGCCGTAGACGACTTGCTGGCCCTCGGTGGCGGTGGAGCCGGGCGGCAGCGCAAGCCGCGCGCCGTCAACGTCAACCATGCCATCTTTCACCACGCCGTCGATCAGGTTCATTGAGGGCGAGCCGATGAAAGAGGCGACAAAGATATTGGCGGGGCGGTCGTAAAGTTCCAAGGGTGCGCCGACTTGTTCGATGCGGCCACCCTGCATGACGACGATTTTATCGGCCATGGTCATCGCCTCGATCTGGTCATGGGTGACATAGACCGTTGTCGTCTTCAGCCGCTCATGCAGGTCCTTGATCTCGGTGCGCATTTGCACACGCAGTTTTGCATCGAGATTTGACAGGGGTTCATCAAACAGGAAAACCGCCGGGTCGCGCACGATGGCGCGCCCCATGGCAACCCGTTGGCGCTGGCCGCCGGAAAGCTCCCGCGGGTACCGCTTGAGATAGGGCTCCAGATTGAGAATCTTCGCGGCCCACCCCGTTTTCTCGTCGATTTCGCTTTGCGGCCGCTTGGCCAGCACCAGCGAGAAACTCATATTATCTTTCACAGTCATGTGGGCATAAAGCGCATAGTTCTGGAAGACCATGGCGATGTTGCGGTCTTTGGGATGCTTATCGTTCACCCGCTTGCCAGCGATCTCGACATCGCCACCGGTGACGGATTCAAGCCCTGCGATCATGCGCAGCAAGGTGGATTTTCCACAGCCCGAGGGCCCGAGCAAAACCACGAAGCTTCCATCCTCAATGGTGAGGTCAACGCCATGGACAACTTCGATGTCGCCATATTTCTTGACGATGTTTTTCAGTGTTACCGATGCCATATCAAACCTTCATCATTGCGGATCACGGGCGAGAAAATCGTCGAGCAGGCCCGCGTCGTCTGCCAGATCGAGGAATGACCAGCGATTGCGAATATCGCGGGCATATTTCATGGACCGGCGCCAAAGATTCACGGGAAGCCCCAACTCAGTTGCCGTTGTGGCGCCACCTGCAGCCTTGAGGGTCTCCGCCATTTTGGCCGGATCCATGACGAAGACCCGCAGTTCCTGGCGCAGTACCGGCCAGAGACTTTCAAGCTTGTCATTGAAAGCCGCCGCACCCAGCTTGTCGAAGGACTTCTTCTTCGCCTCGCCATGGCACATTGACCCGATGGCTTCGCCGTAGCGGTCAATAAATTCCGACTCCACAATATGGGTGGCGCGAATTTTGGGCGGCTTGTCCATGCTCAGGATTTCATTCTGCAGGCGCGCGATGGCAAGCGAGGCCACGCCGACTTGCTGCCCATGGGTGGTACCGGGATGGTCTTTCCCGGCAAACATGTCGATCCAGTGGGACACCTGGTGTTCGCCCATCGAGCCGTGGTGCGAAACGCTGGTGAAACAGACGCCGAAACCGCACAGCATCAGCACCCGCTGCAAATGGCCATTGGCAGCAATATCGTGTTTGGCAAGGTCACCCGCGGCAGCAATCATTTTAGGTTCATCATCCGCCATCAGTGAATAGGGTGTCGCGGAATAGAAAGTGTCAAACAGGCGGTGCGAGGCCCACCAATCGATCTGCGCCGTTGGCCGGCACAGGCTGTCACCCAGGCCCGCGGCGGAAAGCCGGGTAGGCGCGTCCGCACACACTTTCAAGTCGATAAAAATCCCGCGAGGCGCATGGGCGGGAAGAGAAACCTTGTAGCCATTGTTCAGGGTTACCGAGGCCGTCGATGCCGCATAACCGTTCATGGAACTGGCCGTGCCGAAGCAGGCGTATTTGCGCCCGTCCTTGAATGTCGCAAACTTGCAGCTGTCGGAGAGCGAGCCCGAGCCTACGACGACGATGCCATCGGCATGGCGCGTAAGCTCCTGCACGCGGGCAACCGTCGGCTCATCACAATGGGTGTCGCCCGGCATCACAACTTCGTCGATGCTGCCAAGGCCTCTAAGTTCTTTCGCAACGCGCTTGCCCATCGCTTCATGGGTGTTCACGTCACTGACAACGGCAATGCGCTTGCCAATTCTCAATGGCCCGACGAGGTCGCCGGCACCGCCATCAAGGGTTTCTTCAATGCGTATGCTTTCAAAGGGCACATTAGCGGGCCGTCCGGTTTCCGGATCGGGCCAGTCACCCTTCACGACATCGCGTATGAGTGCATTCCAATCCGTCATCAAGTGTCTCCAGAAAAGGCTTGCAGCCTAGCGTTCCATAGCGAAAGCGTTGGCCACAGGTCGCGGTATATGGCCATCAATTCGCGGTAAGCCTTGTTTTCTTTGCTCCGCGGGCGAAATGTCCGGGATGGCTTGCCGGACATGCTTTCGGAAGCTGCAGGAATGTTCTTGAACCATCCGGCGCCCTTGGCTGCGGCCATGGCTGCCCCAAGGGAAGAGGCCTCGACGGTTTCCAGCCGCCTGACATCACGGCCAGCCGCGTCGGCCACGATCTGGCACCATAAATCAGACTGCGCGCCGCCGCCCATGACGACGAAATGGTCGATAGCCTGCGTGGCAGCCGCAACGCCATCCGTCATCATCACCTGTTCAAGGGCAACGCCTTCAAGAATGGCGCGGTAGACATCGCCGCGCGAATGATTGCCCGAAAGCCCGGCGATGACGCCCCGTGCTTTCGGATTCCAGTAGGGCGTCATGCAGCCAGACCAATAGGGCACCAGCATTACCCCGCGGCTGCCCAAGGGTGAAGCCTTTGCTTCCCGCTCGAGTTCCGCAAGTATGCCGGGATTCTTTTTGGTGTTGACGTTGAACATTCGCTCGACCATCCAGTTCACCAGAAATGTTCCGGTGCGAATGGCTGTTTCGTAGGAATAGCCCTCTTCAGCCACGGCGGACATGGTCCGGAACACGGGGTTATGGACGTAGCTCTTGCCAAAACTCCCTGATACGGCAGCCGTGCCGAGATTGAGGTAGGCGCGGCCCGTAACAAAGGTGTTGGCGCCCGTGCCGGCGCATTGCCCATCTCCGCCACCCGCTACAACATGGGTTCCCGCCTTCAAGCCCGTGAGCTTCGCGGCAGCCGGGGTGATTTCGCCGATGCCTTCGCCTGGGCGGAACAGCTTGGGCAATTGCGACCGGTTTAATCTGGCCACGGCGAGAAGTTCATCGGACCAATCCTGGCGTTCCATGTCGATCAGCCCCATCGGATCAGCCGAGGCCGTCGACGTATGCCAGTGACCAGTGAGAAAATGGACCAGTACGCCATGCACTTCAGCCGTCACGGCTGTCTTCTTCCACAGGCCGGGCATGTTCTTGGCCAGCCACAGGCAGCGGGAAATGCAGGGTGTCACATCGCTGGGCTTGCCGGAAATGCGGTGCAGTTCTTCGGCCCCGATCAGTTGCGCCAATTCCTTGGCTTCAATGTGGGCCCGTTCATCCAGCCACAGGGTGCCTGGGCGCAGGGGCTTGTTGGCGGAATCGAATTGCGCGAAGGACTCGCGCTGGTTGGAAATGGCGATTGCGCCCACCCGCGCCATGTCAATTTTCTTCGAGAGTTGCTTGAGTGACTTTGCGGCCGCATTTGTCCAGTCGCCCACATCCTGTTCAAACCACCCGGCCTTCGGATTGCTCATGGGTACGCCGGCCCGGCCTTCGGCAACCGCACGGCCACGCCTGTCCCAGGCAATGGCCTTGGTTGTTGTCGTCGATGAATCGAGGCCTATGACGAGATCGGTTTTCATAAGTGATAAAAAAGGGAGGCAGCGCGAAGCTGCCTCCCGCCTTCCTGAGGATTAGAGCAGGCCCGCATCGGCCACTTGCGCGTCAATGAGGCCGGCAATGGCGTCCATGCACTTCTTGGCATCGCCGCCGAAGTCCTGGCCCGTCAACAGCTTGCCGAGATTGACCGGGATCTCGTTGTTCGAGAAGCCAGCCCACAGCGGCATGTCGGGTTCCGACGCGATGTTGTTGTCAATGATCCACTTCACCATTTCGAGATGGCGCGTGGTGCCCGGTCCGACAACGGCCTTGTCCTTCACGCGCTGGTCGGCGAATGAGGAGAGGCGCATCGGCGCGAAGCCACCCAGCAGGGTGCAGCGCGTCATCACGTCCTTCGAGCATGCCCACTGCGTAAACAGCCAGGCCGCGTCGATGTTCTTCGAGTACTTGGACAGGCTGAGCACCGAACCGCCCTGGTGGGCATAGCCCGGGATTTCGCCGAAGCCCACGTCAGACTGCGCGCGGAGCGGCTTGCCGACAAGCGGCTTGGCCGGCATCCACAGGCCCTTGACTTTGGAGTCGTCGGCATCGAGGCCCGGGAAGAACTCGTCCCAGGACTGAACAAGGGCGCACTGGCCGGAGGCCAGCATCTGCCACTGCCCGTCCCAGGTGGAGTTGAGCGATTCCGCCGGGGCGTTCTTCGCCCACTCCTGGTACATCTGCAGGCCGCGCACGGCGGCTTCGTCGTTGCCCTTGAACTTCTTGTCCGACCCGAAGATCGAGCCGCCTTCGTTCCAAACCATCTGGGTCCAGTCGCAGTTCAGCGAGTAGTGGCCCGACTTGGCCTGGAGGCCGGTGCCGAACATGCCGTTGGCCTTCTCCGCTGCGGTGATCTGCTGGATGGCAGCGGTAAACTCCTCCGGCGAGGTCGGAACCTTGATGCCATGCTTTTCGAGGATGTCCTGGCGGTACATCAGCATGAAGATCGGAATGTCGAAGGGAATGCCGACCCACTTGCCCACGTATTCGGCAAGGCCCTCCACCAGCGGCTTGGAGAAGTCCTCGAAGTCGAAGCCCGGCATGGCCAGGTCCGGCTTGTCCTTGTAGTACTGCACGGGGTCGACGGTGTCCTGGCTGAAGGTCGCAACCCAGGACTGGTCAAGGTAGTAGACGTCATAGGAACCGAGCTGGCCCTGCACGTCCTGCGTCGCCTTGGCGAGAACCTGTTCGAGCGGCACGATCTCGATTTCGACTTCGATGCCGGTGGCTTCGGTGAACTCGCCCTTGAGCTTGTCGAGAACCACGGTCGGAGGCGTCGCTTCAGAGGTATAGCGGATCTTGGTGCCCTTGAACGGGCCGCTCACGTCCTTCAGCCACTGGGTGACGCTGGCGTCCTGGGCGAAGGCCTCGGTGCCGATCAGGCTGGTGTCGCCGCGAAAACCGCGGGGGTTGCCGAGCATGCCCGCCGAGAAGGCCGAGAGGCCCACGCCGGCCATGCTCAGTTTCTTGAGGAAATCGCGCTTGGAAATGCGCCTTGCGGCGAAATCACGCGCGGTGTCGGCAATAAACGTCTTTTTGTCGTGTTCTTTAAAGGTCATTTAAGGTCCTCCCATTGGGTTATAGTCAAGGGTCTCGTTCGCAGTCTCACTCTTTCAGGGATCCAAGAGTGAGGCCGCGGACCAGATGGCGTTGGACGAGCAGGATGAAGATGAAGCTCGGGATCGCGGCCGCCGTTCCCAGCGCCGCGATGAAGCCCCACTCGTTGCCCGTCGAAGTCACGAATGTCTGAATTTTGACTGGAACCGTCCGGATGCTCGTCGTCAGGAATAGCGACAGCAGGAATTCGGTCCAGGAGAAGATGAACACCAGCACGGCGGAGGCCGCCACGCCGCCGCGCACCATTGGCAGCACCACCTTGCTGAACGACTGCCAGCGTGTGGCCCCGTCGATCATCGCCGCCTCGTCAACATCCTTAGGGACATCGTCGAAGAACGACTTCATCAGCAGAAGGGCGATCGGCAGGTTCATCAGCGCGTAAATCATCATCAGCCCGAGATAGCCGCCGTACAGGCTGTCGCTGTCACGCAGGCCCGCATCCTTGTAGATCGTCACCAGCGGAATCAGGATGGCGATGGGTGGCATGAAGCGCTGGCCCAGCACCCAGTTGAGATATCCGGCACGGCCCCTGAAGGCCATGCGCGACAGGGCATAGGCGGCGAAGACCGCCACCGCCATGGTCACCGCCGTGGCGCCGATCGAGACTACGACTGAATCGAGGATGGCACGGCGCGAGTCATAGGCTTCCGCACCCCCCACGCCCATGCCGATTCCCTGGTCGATGGCGATGCCGGAGCGCGACAGGCCGAGCAGGGTGACGGCATAGTTGATCAGCGTCGGCACGAAATCGAAGAACACCACCCGGTCCTTGTCGAACACCGCGGAGATCGGCTTGATCGAGGTCAGCGCCCACCACAGGATGGGGAACATGAAGATGAAGGTTACGAACACCGCGGCGATGTCGCGCAGGACGCGAAGGTGGCGTGGCTGTTCCATCAGAGCTTCACCTTGAAGGCTTTCATGAAGACGAAGGATACGAATATGACGATGATCAGCGTCAGCAGCGCAATGGTGGACGCATAGGGGAAATCGGCGTTGCCGAAATAGATGCGTCCGGCGTAGGAGGTCAGCGTTTCGGTAGCCGTGCCAGGGCCTGAATCGGTCATCACCTTCACGTAGTCGAAGGCGCGGAACAGGTCGATGCCGCGAATCAGCACCGCGATGGCAATGACCTTGGACATCATCGGAAGCGTCAGTTTGAAGAATACCTGCGTGGCCGTAGCCCCGTCGATTGCGGCAGCCTCGAAGGGTTCCTTGGGCAGCGAGCGAAGTCCCGCCAGCATGATCAGCACCATGAAGGGCGTCCATTGCCAGACCTCGGCCAGCAGCACGCCCGCCATGGCGGTGGAGGCGGTGCCAAGAATGGAGAAGCCCGGCGGCAGCAGCCCGGTGGCGATGATGCCGCGCGCCAGAACCCCGAAGGACCCATTGAGCATGAGCAGAAACATCATGGCGGTAACGGCGGGCGGAATCACCAGCGGCAGGGTCATCATGGCGCGCAGGAGCCCGTAGCCCTTGCGGTCCGAATCGAGCAGCAGCGCAATCGCCATGCCAAGGATCAACTGCAGCAGCAGCGCGGCACTCGTGTAGACCAGGGTGTTCCCCAGGGCGTTCCAGACGCGCTCGTCGCCCAGCAGTTTTGACCAGTTATAGGAGGGCGCGAACGAGAGCTTCCGGGTGACGGGATGCTTGCGCTGCAACGACAGCCAGATCGCATAGAGCAGGGGATAAAGGCCGAAGATCACCATCAGTGCCGAAGCAGGCAGTAGCCACGGAAATGGATGCTCGGATATCATCCATCTCGGCAACAAACTTGTTTTGGCTGCTGCAGTGCTCATGAAATGATGTGGCGCCTCATGTAAAGGCGGCAAGGCGCAACAATGCGATCATCAATCACGCCCTGAACCTCCCATTTGAACTTTTGTTTTTTTTAGTTACAATTGTTCAGGCGAGTTAAGAGCGAATACTTTACGGTGTCAACGATGAATTTCGGGCTGCGGATTGTGCTCAGTTAAGCTACGCCAAAGTTTCGCGGCCAGGTTTGTTCAACCTGACCGCGCTTGTGGGGGAATTCAGAAAAACTCTTGCATGCGAGGTCTGTTTAACCGCGCCAGACGGCTCCGGTCCGGGAATTTACATAAGCCAGAATGCTGTGGCTGTAGGGCCTGGCGACGAAAGTAGCGCCATGCCGCCGGTGATGACCGCTGCGGCCAGCAATACTTCTTCCAGATATTGGTGATGACTCAACGCGCGCCCAGCGAATTGGTTCCCGGCGGCTAGCCCTTGTATGCAACCGAAGCCAGTGGAGTCTTGTAAACCACTGTTTCATTTGAGGAATATTGAAGAGGGGCAGGGCTATTCAGCCCAGCGCTGAGCAAGCCAACAACAGGCGTCATGAAAAGCATGGCAATTGCCAGTGCGAAAGGTTTTATGATCTTTTTTGCGGTGTTTTGAACATTGGTCATCATAAATATAACAACCATTCTGTAGGGATATGGTTCCTTTCAGCAAAAATAACTTCCGGTAATCTGTGAGTTGATTTTTAGGGCTGCGCGCGCGCAACGCGCCGCTTGCGCCCGATTCTGCGCCAAAGTTTGAGCGTGAGCTCAATTGTGCAGATAAACCCATCCGCATCGAAAGACCTCTCCACTTTCGCTCCGGCAAGGCTCCTTTCTATAAGGGCGGAGCCAAAGCCCCGGGTATCGAGCGATGTGATCTTCGGTCCGCCGCGCTCACGCCAGGTGAGGCTGAGCATCGAACCCGCATCGGCTTTATTTTCAATCCGCCAGCTCAATTCGATTTTTCCGTTTGGAGTGGAGAGCGCGCCGTATTTCAGCGCATTTGTGGCAAGCTCGTTGAAAATCAATCCGAAGGGAACCGCATACTCGGCAGGAAGATTGACCTCGGGCCCTGAAATCGCAAGGCGTTCGCCTTCGACGACATAGAGCAACAGAAGGTGCCGTACGAGCGCGCCAAGTTCCGCCCCCTTCCAGTCATTGGCGGTAAGAATATCCTGCGCCGCGGCGAGGCTGTGCAACCGGCCGGAAAATTTCGCCGCGAAATCCTCCGGACTTGGCGAGGTTTTCAAAGTTGAGCGCAGGATAGCTTGCAGTATGGCAAATGAATTTTTCACCCGGTGCGCAAGTTCACGCGTCATCAGCCGCTGCCGCGCCTCCCACTCCTTCCGTTCGCTGATGTCATGCATGGCATATGAAATCGCGATAACCGAGCCATTAGGCGCCTTGACCGGTCCAAGCGCCACTGACACCTCGACAAAGCTTCCGTCCTTTCGCAGGCGGCGGGCATGATAGGGTGGAATGATTTCACCTGCACAGGCGCGAACCAGAAAATCCTTCTGATCGTGGCGATCAGCAGGCGCCGCGAGGACGCTTATGTGCTGTCCGATTGCCTCCGCGGCGCTGTAGCCAAAGAGCTGCTCTGCGGCCGGATTCCACGCTTCAATGTAACCCTCAAGCGTGGCGCCGAACAATGCGTCGTGGGAAGCCGCGGCCACGGCCGCCATGCGCGCCATTTCCGCTTCGGCGCGCTTGCGTTCGGTGATGTCGTGGTTGGTTTCGAGGATCAGGATTTCGCCGTCTGCTTCGATCGCCTGTTGGCGGCTCTCGACGAAAACCTGGCGCCCATCCTTGGTCAGGTGCTGCACCTCGCCCGTCCAGCTTCTCACCGTGTTGAGGAGTTGCATAAGATCTGTTGGTCCGATGGGATGTACGGTGCGCAGCAACTTGAGGCTGATCTGGCCCAACGCCTCTTCCCGCGTGAAGCCATAAAGCTGTTCAGCGCCTCTGTTCCAGTCGACGATGCCTTTTTCAGGGTGCCAGACAAAAATCGGCTCAAACGACAACTCGATTAAATCCGTCTGGCGGCTCAGGGATTCCGCAACTTTCTTGCGTGCGGATATGTCGATGATGACCCCGGTTTGGCGAATGATGGCGCCCGAATCGTCACGAAACACACTGCCTGAATCAAGCACCCAGACATAAAAGCCCACCTTGTGCTTCACTCGGTATTCCATGACATAATTGTCAATCTCCTGAAGAAAGCCCGTTTTCTGTTGAATCTCCAACCGCTCCCTGTCCATGGGATGCAGGAGGGCTGCCCATGCTTCGCCAGTTGGCGCAATTTCATCGATCTGCCATCCCAGGATCCGCGTTAACCCGGCACTCCGCCATACTTGCTGGCTCGCAATATCCCAATCGTAGATTAATGCTCCGGCGGCTTCCTCGGCCTTTTCCAGGCGTTCGGAAACAACGCGCAATGAAGCCTCGGCGGCGAGACGCGAACGCTTTTCATTTTCAAGCTGTTGGGGAGCCATCAGTCTGTCGTCCAATACCACTCCCCCGCTTCAGATCAGACATAATGCCCAAATAAACGCGGAGCTGTCTAAATGGTTCCGCCCACATCGATTTTATTTTGCAAGTATAAGGCGTTATCATTTTGGGTGGATCATTTGTTCAGAACTGTGCTTGGCGGGATGTTTGCAATGGCGTCTGCGAGATCGAAATAATTGTGCCGTTGCGGGAGCTCTTGGTCTCAACCTGAGCTCCAAGCTGCTGCGCCAGCGCCTTGACCAGAGTAGTGCCAAGGCCTGTCGACTTTTTATCTGGTTCTTCCTGCATGCCGCCGCCATTGTCGGATACCGACAAGGCCCATTCCGCGCCGTTAACTCGATAGCCTACCACGATGTGGCCAACGGCAATGTCGTCGGGAAAGGCGTACTTCAGGGCGTTTATCACCAGTTCGGTAACAATGAGGCCGATGCTTACCGCCTGTTCGGACTTGACGGTCCCCGGACCGGCCGCGACGCTGAGTTCAATCGGACGTCTCTCCCGGACCATTGAACCGGACAGGGCCTCGCAAAGCTTCGTCAGATATGCACCGACTTCAATCTCCTCACCCATGCCGGTGGCTTTGAGATGCTGCTGCAAGGAGGCCACCGACATGACCCGGCGATGGGCATCCTCGAGGTGCCCCCGCGTCTCTTCCGATTGAACCGAACGCGCCTTCAGGAGAAGAATGCTGGCGATAATCTGCAAACTATTGGCCACCCGGTGGCTCATCTCCGAGAGCAGCATGTCCTTTTGCTCACTGAGGCTATGGAGCAGCCTCTCGGCAATGCGCCGGTCGGTGATGTCCTCAATTGCCAGCAGGAGAGTTGTGTTCAAGTCTCCCTTGTAAAAAACCTTGCGGGCGTTGAGCAGCATGGTACGCGGGCCAATAGTCGGAAAATCCTGCTCAACCTCGAAATGGTCCATGACGCCGTGTTCGGGGATAATCCGCTCAAGAAGCTCGCGAAGCGCCGGATTATTCCATTCGCCCGAACCCAAGTCATACACCAAACGCCCTTGCGTTTCGGCAGTGGTCGTCTTGAAAGTCGCGTAAAATGAGCGGCTGGCTGCGACAACGCGCAACTCACCGTCGAGCACCAGAAGAGATTCTCGAACCGTATCTACCAGGGCTTGCGCCAGGGTGCGGCCGTCCGTGATCCTGTCCATTTGGTCCATTTCGGCAGCAGCGTACGCGCCTTTCGCAGGGATAGCAAAATCGCACTCCTGACAGGCTTTCCGCCGGGTTACCGGATGGAACCAATAAGGTTTTAAACCGTTATGAACGCGAACAATCACCTTGCCTTGAAAGGACACAGCCATGGCTAAAGCAAAAAAATCTCGGACGAGCGGAAACTACCGGAATGCAAGCGCGGCACTTGATGGCTCGCGCCGCATTTTCGACGATGTGCTGGCCTTGGCCGGAACACTGGCCAGGGGCCGCAAGGATCTCGGTGCTGACAAGCTGCACTCGCTTGCCGCGTTGACCCGCGAATATGCCGCTTCAATGACGGACCTGCCCAATCTTCGCGTGCAGGTTGCCTCGGCGGCGGACAGCCTGGAGGGCGTGGCGGATTATGTCATGCACACCGAAATCGAGCAGATGGTGGGCGATGCAGGAACCTTCGCCCGGCGCCACCCCTTGGCGACTTTGGCGGTAACTGTCGCAGCAGGCATGGCGGCAAGCCGCCTCATGTACCGGCAGCCTGTCAAAATGGCAGCAGCCTCCAGCCGTAAATCACGCCCACGGCGCGCCTCGACTTCGGGCGCTCGCAAGCGGACGGCTCAGGCGCGGCGCAACACCAATGGACACGCCCATGCCTAAGGCCGGTGCAGAACCGCTCCACTATCCGTCATCAAAGCCGGCTTTCCCTGAGCTTTTTAATGAACTCGCCGGCGACGGGAAGCGCTGGCTTGATGCGGAACTCGCGTTGGCGAAAGCTGAAGCAGGCCTACGTGTGCGTGGCTACGCAGCCGGACTAGGCGTTGCCTTTGCCGGCCTTGCGGTCCTGCTTGCTGCAATTGTGGTCCTGGCGCAATCCGGGGTGGTGGCATTAACGCCTTACGTAAGCGGCCCTGCGGTCGCCGGCTTGGCTGTGGGGATTGCCCTGCTGGTTATCGTGGCAGCTTTGGCACTCGTGGCCAAAACTTTACTCGTTAATAAAACGAGGCCGGTAGGCCTGGTCTTTCGCTGGCTCACCGGTGATGAGTCAGAAAGCAGCCTGAAATGAGCTCCTTGCAACAGCTCGAAAGAGAAGCGCGTGACCGCCGCGCGCAGTTCAATGTTACATTGTCCGATGTTCAAAACCGATTGACGCTTCCGGGCTTGGCCAAGGAAGCGCTCCTGCATATTGACCCGCACCTTTCACGGCTGCCGCCAGCATTTCTGGCCGTCAAACGCCACCCCATTTTGGCCGCCAGCGCTCTCGCCGGAGCAAGCTGGTTGCTCAAGCAGGCTCTACGGCCGATGCGTCAGAGATACAAAAATGGACATATTCCGCCCGCCAATCCCAAAACCTTAAAAAAGGAGACTATCCATGAAAGCAACTAACCAAGTATCGAAAACCGCAAAGGACCTCAGCCAGGCCGCCAAGGCCAAAGTTGCGAGGAAAACCAAGCCCGCATCACGCAAGCCCGCCGCTTCGGCCAAGCGCGCCGCACGGTCTGCAACCAAGCGCCTGTCAAAAGGGCAATCCGCCTTTTCAGGCTACAGCGATTCAGCATCGCGTCTCATCGCCCGCGGCAAAGCTGCGTTCGGCGATGCCTACACATGGGCCGGTGAAGCAAGCAGTTCATTGCCAAGAAGCACCCGTGACTTGGGCCTGCCGGACCAAAAGTCACTGAAAGCCATGATCGATGACAGGCCTTTGATTATCGGCGCTGTGGGCCTGGGAATCGGCGTGGCACTCGGATCCATGCTTCCCACCGTTGGCACGACGAGCAGGGCAAAACCGGCTCCGGCCAGGTCTCGCCGCCGCAAATAAACCGTCAAATTAATCGACAAAAAAGGGGAGGCCAATTGGCCTCTCCCATTTTATTTGGAATGGCAGCTGGCTATGCGGCCGCTTTCTGATTGACGTATTCTTCGGCGAGGCGGGAAAGCTTCTTGTCAGTATTTTGCTCTTCATCCAGGGTTTTCTGAAGCAGAAATTCCGCATCCTTCAGGCCAAGCTGGCGGGCCCAGCAGACAAGGGTGCCGTAGCGCGCGATTTCGTAGTGTTCGACCGTTTGGGATGAGGAAATGATGGCCGCATCGATTGTTGGCCCATCTTCAATCTCGGCCAGGACTTCCTCGGCTTCCTTTACCAACCCTTCCAAAGCTTCACATTTCTTGGAGGTGGGTTTCTTGCCCATCGTTTCGAATACTTCCTCCAGCCGTGTGACGTGAGCTTCGGTCTCGGTAAGATGATGCTCAATGGCTTCCTTGAGAGTGGGCGAAGTCGCCTGCTTCGCCATTTTGGGAAGCGTCTTCACCAGCTTCTTCTCGGCATAGTAAAGATCTTTCAGGGTTTCGTGAAACAGGTCGTCGAGGGTTTTTATGGTCATGGCAATCTCCTGGTTGTTGAGGGCGGTATTGAAAGCGTCGCCAGCCCTTTTGAAGGCAACTCGCCACTGCTTGTTATAGTTCCAGGCGTTGCACCTGACGGCGCTTGCTTTATCGCAAGCCAAAAAATGAAAGAACGAACAAAACCACAACGACCAAGCCGACTAGATAAATTATCGAGTTCACTGCCAAATCTCCTTTTTCAGTGCGGAAAGTGCATGAATTGCATTGCATCGTGCAGGGCAAATTTTCTGTGCCCCCCGCGTTGCTTGTTAAACGCCCGCTGCGCGGTTTGGTTCCGCAACAACTATGGCTTTGGATTTCGGCGGTGCTTGCGGCCGGGACTGGAACAAAATCCGTCTGGCGCCGTTTCCCACCACTCAAATGCTAAAATTTTGGAGTTCCAACTATGCGCGGCATTCTTCTCTGGCTTATCGGCTTGCCCATTCCCGTTATCATTCTGCTCTACTTGTTTGATGTTATTTGACGTCAGCTTTTTAGCCATTTTGCGTCGTCTCCCCCTCGGATGCGCCATTCTTGACAGGTTGCCGTTCTGAGAGAAATTCGCCGAGCCCCGACAGTCCGTCGATATGGTTGCAAAACACCTTGATGGTGACGAGCACTGGCACGGCAATTGCGGCCCCGGGGATGCCCCAGAGCCAGGCCCAAAAAGCCAGCGACAGAAGGATGGCGACCGCATTCATTTGCAGCCTGCGGCTCAACACCAGCGGATTCACAATCTCCGATTCAAGTAGCGACAGCGCTGTGAAAGCCGCGGGTATGAGAAGCGCATAGCCGAGCGAATCGAACGTGACGATTGCCATGAATCCCGAAAGCGCCACGCCGGTTAACGCGCCCACATAGGGGATGAAATTGAAGAAAAACGTGAGCAAACCCCACAGATAGGGCGTGGGCATTCCCAGCGCTTGAAAAGTCAGGGCAACCGCGAGGCCCAGAACTGCGTTGATCGCGGTAAGCGTTAGAAGATAGGTGGAAACCTCGGTTTCGAGTTCATAAACTATGCGGAGCGCCCGCTTCCGGTCAGTCAACGTGGGCAAAACACGTACCAGCTTCTCATAGAACAAATCGCCCGACGACATGAGGAACACTGCGATAACCAATGTGGCCACCAGAGTAATCGTGACCTGCAATGGATACCAGGTCATCACAACCAGCCAGCCGGGCAGGACAGGTTCACGAACCACAACCTCCTGCGCAGGAATGACGCCGGGAGCCGCTGTGGCGTCCTGTATTTTGTCTGTCAGATTGACAACCACATCCAGCCAGGAACGCAGGCCACGGAATTTTTCAACGAAGGTCTCGGCGAGTTGTGGTGCCTGGTCAATCCAGGCAGAAACCTGCCAGCTGAGCATGTAGCCCGCAAACAGGCTGCCGCCGACCAACATGACCGCCAGAAGCGTTGCCGACAGCCAGGGAGGAATGTAATGCCGTGAAAGATATCGAACCGCCGGCCTGAAGGTAAGAGCAATGAAGCTAGCCAGAACGACGGGAAGCAGAAAATCGCGTGCGACATACATCGCCGCGATGACCGCAATGAAGAAAAGGCCCCGCAATGCCGTGCGTGACTGCTTTGCGTAATTGGGCTCCTCGGGGGAGGGCTCCACCATCGGTGGTCCCCTTAGATTTTACCCATAAGGATCAGAATAAGAAGAATAACAAGCACAAGCCCCAACCCGCCAGATGGGCCATAGCCCCAATTGGCGCTGTGACCCCACCTGGGCAACGCACCGATAAGAATCAAAATGAGGATGATAACGAGAATTGTGCTAAGCATTGAAGTCTCCTGATCCGCATCGACGGACAGCCCCGACGCGCAGCTTTAACTCGCGGCGGCAAGTTTTGTTCCACACTGGAATGTGAGAAAACCCACGGCTGTTAGCCGCGGTGGGAACCGCCGAGAACCGCTTCCGAATGGGCATCGGGCCCGAACTTCTCTTCGCTGTCGATGTGCATGAGAACCGCCAGTCGGGCGCGCGCCCGGTTGACCCGGCTTTTGATGGTGCCGACCGCAACGCTGCATATCTCTGCGGCCTCTTCATAAGAGAAGCCCGAGGCCCCGACGAGGATTATGGCCTCCCGCTGGTCTTCCGGCAAAAGCCCCAGTGCGCCCCGCAGATCCGCCATGTCGAGATGGCCATCCTGCTCGGCATGCACGGCCACACGGCTTGAATAGAAGCCGTCCGCATCTTCCACCTCGCGCTTGCGCTTGCGCAACTGCGTGTAAAATTCGTTGCGGAGAATGGTGTAAAGCCATGCCTTCATGTTGGAACCGGGTTCAAAGCTCTCGTAATGCTTCCAGGCCTTCATAAGCGTTTCCTGGACAAGGTCGTCGGCGCGGTCACCACGCGCGGTGAGCGACAGCCCGAAAGCCCGTAAGCCCGGTATGGCGGCGATGAGTTGTTCGCGGAACTCCGTTGACCTTGTCATGCTGCGCCTGCCTCGAAATGGGTCATGGGAAATCCAGCCTATTGAGGCTTTTTTGGCGAGCTTTTCGCTTCAAGCTGGTTCAGCAATTCCACAAACCTGTCAGGAACCGGCTGCTGTGCCACCTCATCGTAGAAATTGCGCAGGCGCTGGCCAATCAAGTCATAGATCTCAGGCTGATTAGGTGCATGGTTCATCTTCTCAATCTTTTTTTCAGTCTTATTGTTAGGTTTTGCTGTTTTTGCCGTTTTGTTGCCGTCTTCAACCATGGGTCACCTGAACTATGCGTGGTCCGCCCGCCAACGCCAAAATTGGGCATTTTGGCTTTCCGGAACCAACATGTTAATGCCAAACTGCTTGAATAGTTCCTGTTGATTCAAAAAAATTGTTTTTGGGAGGGGAACATAAGTACAAATCAAACGTTAACAGCGCTGACTTGCCGCGGCCGGGAGGCCGAAATTCGTTGTTTCGATACCAAATTGAGGGGTTGAATATGAATCTTGCAGCCAATATAGCGCCACATTTGCCCTATTTGCGGAGGTTTTCGCGTGCCTTGACCGGCAGCCAGCACAGTGGCGATGCCTATGTGGCAGCCCTTCTGGAGGCGATTATTGCGGATCCTTCCCAGTTTGAGGCCAGTTCCAATATGCGGGCATCCCTCTATCGGAGCTATTGCCGCCTGTGGGAGTCAATCTCGTTGAACCTTAAAAAGCCCAACATGGGCCAGGACTGGGAAGCATCGGCCCAGCGCCAGTTGGCCACCATTGCCCCGCAGGCCCGGGAAGCCTTCCTGCTGATGGCAGTTGAAGGATTCACAAAGGACGAAATCGGGCTCATTCTGGCAAAGAAGTCCGTCGAAGTATTGGCCCTTCTGGAAGAGGCTTCAAAAACCATTGTCGATCAGGTCGCCACTGATGTTTTGATCATCGAGGACGAACCCATCATTGCCATGGATTTGGAGGCGCTTGTGGAAAGCCTCGGGCACCGGGTAACCGGCGTTGCCCGTACCGAACAAGAGGCAATTAAGCTCGCGTCAACCAAGCGCCCTGGCTTGGTGCTGGCCGATATCCAGTTGGCCGACGGCAGCTCCGGCATTGACGCTGTCAACAAAATGCTGCTCGATTTCGAAGTTCCGGTGATCTTCATCACGGCTTTTCCGGAACGCTTGCTGACCGGTGAAAAACCCGAACCTGCTTTCCTCATCACCAAACCATTCATGCCCGACATGGTAAAGGCCGTTGTCAGCCAGGCGCTCTTCTTCGACACCAAGTCGCGCGCTGCCGCCTAGCGGAACCAGAACGCGCCTTAGACGTTTACTGTCAAGGTCGGGCACTTCTGCTTGACGCAAGACATGTAAGGGAGAACGTCATGAACTGGGATCGTGTTGAAGGAAACTGGAAAGAAATCAAAGGCAAGGCAAAGCAACAGTGGGGCAAGCTCACCGATGACGATCTTGATGTCATCGAAGGACACCGCGACGAGTTGGAAGGCCGCCTGCAAAAGCATTATGGCTACGCCAAGGATAAGGTGAAAACCGAAGTCGATTCTTGGCTTGGGCGCATCTGAACATTGGGCGGCTAGCCTATAACGCTGGCCGTCCACTTCAACTCTTGAGGAAGCACTCCATGTTCACAGCAAAAGACTACGACCAGGCACTGCTCACGCCTCAGAAAATCTTTGATCTGCCGATGGAAGTGGTCGAAACCGAATCCTTGACCACGGAGCAGAAACTGAAGGTTTTGAAGCGGTGGGAAGCCGATGCCCATGATTTGGAAGTAGCATCGGACGAGAACATGGCCGGCGGCGAAAGCTCGTGCTATGGAGAAGTTCGCCGGGCAATACACGAATTATGTGAGCGCGAAGGCATCGACGAGAAGGACTGCAAAAACCTCCAATAGTTCAACTGAAGAGAACTTGATTTAGGCCGGTCCTGGTGATCCGGCCTTTTTTATTGCTTAGATTCGACAGCAACGAGCGGCAAGGTGATGCTGCGAACCCCGCCATCGTCTTTCAGCGAGATGAGAAACTCACCTGGCGATAGGCGCTGGACATCTGGCGGCAGTTCATCTGCGCCACCCTCCAGCTTTGCCAGTTTGATTTCATAGCGGGTGGCGCCAAACTGCGTTGATACTTCGATTTCGGTCCAAGTCGCAGGAACGCAAGGCTTGATCCGCAGCAGGGCGCCTTCGCGGGTAACCCCAAGGATGGCTTCCAGTCCTGCCCGGTACATCCACCCGGCAGAACCTGTGTACCAGGTCCAGCCGCCACGGCCCACATGCGGCGGCATGGAGTATACGTCGGCGGCGATGACGTAAGGTTCGACGCGGTAAGTCCGGGCCTCCTGCTCGGTTCGAGAATGATTAATGGGATTGAGCAAAGAGAATAATTCCAGAGCCCGTTCGGCCTGGCCCAGCTTGGCATGGGCGAAGACCGACCAGATGGCGCCATGCGTATACTGCCCGCCGTTCTCACGGATGCCGGGTGGATAGGCCTTGATGTAACCCGGGTCTTTGGGCGTCTTGTCAAAGGGCGGGGTGAATAACATCGCCAACGAATCCTCCGGACGAACCAGTTGCCTATAGGATTCGTCCAAGGCGGCAGCGGCACGTTCCGGAGTTGCTGCACCCGACAAGACCGCCCACGACTGGGCAATGGAATCGATGCGGCATTCCTCGTTCTGGGCTGATCCCAGCGGCGTGCCATCGTCAAAGAACCCACGGCGATACCAGTTCCCATCCCAGCCGTGCTTTTCAAGCGCGGCCCGAAGTCCTTTTGCGCGATCACGCCAGGCGGCGGCGCGTTTGGCGTCTCCGCGCTCCTCGGCTACCGGAGCAAAGGCCTTCAGGGTCGTGAGCAAGAACCAGCCCAGCCAAATACTTTCGCCTTTTCCGCCTTCGCCAACCCGGTTCATCCCGTCGTTCCAGTCGCCGGTGCCCATCAGCGGCAGGCCGTGGGCGCCATAAGGCAGGCTGCTGTCAAGGGCGCGGGCACAATGCTCGTAGAGGGTGTCGGTTTCTTCTGATAAGGCGGGTTGGAAGAAAGCGTCATGCTCGCCGGATGCAAGCCCTTGACCTTCAATGAACGGCACAAGTTCATCAAGAATGTCACGGTCTCCCGTCACCTTTACGTATTGGCTCACGCAGTTCGCAAGCCAAACGGTGTCATCGGAAATTCGTGTTCTAATGCCCATGCCGGTGGCAGGAAGCCACCAGTGCTGGAAATCTCCTTCGACAAATTGCCGGGCAGCGGCGCGCAGGATA
Organism: Bradyrhizobium sp.; assembly: GCA_030681365.1. Classification (GTDB taxonomy): domain Bacteria; phylum Pseudomonadota; class Alphaproteobacteria; order Rhizobiales; family Xanthobacteraceae; genus Bradyrhizobium. The sequence continues at coordinate 78,634 of JAUXWH010000292.1, read as the reverse complement.
TGCTCGCGCGCAATTTGTGGGCGCGTGATGAGGAGCGCCATCGAATCCTGCAATTGATCGCGGAAGCCGTAGGCTCCACTGGTCTGATAGAAACCTGACCTTGCCCACATGCGGCAGCTCAGGGTCTGATACAACAGCCAGCCATTGAGCATGATATCAAGGGCGCGGTCCGGCGTTTTAACCTGCACGGCGCCAAGTGTTTCGCTCCAGTAGCGTTTTACGTCGCCAAGAACCTCGTCGATACCGATTGTCCTGTACCGTGTGATCAAGGATTGCGCTTCTCCGGCGCTTGAGGCGGCACCCAGCATGATCACCAACTCCGCAGAGCCGCCTGATTCAATCGTGACAACGGTCTGCAGCGCGCAGCAGGGGTCCAATCCGGCACCCGTGCGATTTGACAGCGTCGTGGGCGAGGTCAGGGCGCGTGGAGCGGCGAGACGGCCATAGGGCCCCAAAAACTCGCGCCGGTCGCCGGTCCAGCCGGTTTGTTGGCCGCCCATATCGGCAAACGCAATTTGCTCGCCGGATTGGGTTCGCCAAGGATTGCATGCAAACATGGCGCGGGTCGGCTCATCAATGGTTGTCGTCACAAATGGCGCGGACGCGGCGCGCGCCGTTCCCAGAACCCATTCGGCATAGTAAGTTACAGTCAGGGTCCGCGACGACGGCGAGTCGTTGGTCAATTTCAATCTGGACAGTTTGACGGAGTCATTTAACGGCACGATTTGCAGCAGTTCGAGGCGCAGCTTGTGCGCATCGCGTTCGAACACGCTATAGCCAAAGCCATGCCGCGCGAGATGGTTTCCATCGGCAGACTTGAGTGGCGCCAGGGTGGGTGAGATCAGGAGGCCTTCTTTTTTGTCCTGGACATAGATTGCCTCGCCCAGCCGGTTGCTGACAGGATCGTTGCTCCAGCCGGTGATTTGGTTATCGCGGCTGTTTCCAGCCCATGCATACCCGCCACCGTCAGCGGCGCATTGAAAGCCAAAGGAGGGATTCGCAATAACGTTAATCCACGGGGCAGGCGTTGGCCGGTCAGCATCGGGAACCGTGACATACTCGCTGCCGTTCGCGGCAAACCCGCCAAAGCCATTGAAGAACTCAAGATGCTTCGTATCCGGCGCAACTGATTTTGACCGTGGCGGCGGAAGTGCGGACTCATTCGGCTGGCTGGACGGTGCAACGGCTGTCTCGCGCACACGCGACAACTGGCTGGCGAGATCGCCCCGGCGGCCGATCAACACAACACGCGCAACGGCGGGAAGGACCCGCAAGGTTTCTTGCGACAGAAGATCGGCCCGAAGGGCGAAGACCTGGCCGGCTTCACCGAGCAAGCCTGGGGCTTGAGGAGCGTTGATTTTGCGAACCAGTGCTTCGATCGCGCCTTGCAGGTCCTGGGCATAGGACGATCCGCGGTCGTTCAGGATCACAAGATCCACAACAAGGCGTTTGGTTTTCCAGTATTCGAAAGCATGCAGGAGCTGACGCACGATCTCGATATCTTCAGTCTGGTCGATCCGCACCAGCAGAATAGGCCGGTCCCCCGAAATTCCTTGCGGCCAAAGGGCCGATTGCGAGCCCATGTCCTGCAATAGGGTTTTTGCAGGCGCGCGCAGTGCCGCATTCGCATAGATGAGGTGGCCCGCCAGGGTCTGGTAGAGATGGGCCTCATCCGTGCCGATCGACAGATGGCGCAACTGAATCTGTGCCTGGGTCCATGCCAGCATGAGGGCGCGGTCATAAGCAGCGGTCTGGCGGTGCCGGTCAACCAGGTCAAGTACAGCTTCGCGCGAGTCCGCCACGACGGTCCACAAAGTGCAGCGGACCTGCCGGCCCGCCGGTATCCGGATTCGCCGTCGCATGGCGAATACCGGATCGAGAACGGAGCCCACCGTGTTCGACAGGCGCTCGTTATTCTTCATGGCAGCAGGCATGCGCGTGCTGTTGCCGACGCCGACGAAGCGGGAGCGATCTGTTTCAAATTCGAGCGCGCCGACGGTAGTGCCCTGTACAAGCATGAATTGGCCCAGCCAGATTTCGGGATCACTCGGCGATCTCCGGCGGCGTGTGGCGAGAAGTGTTTCCTGTTCGCTCACGAACTCCGTACTGACAAACATCTTTGAAAAAGCCGGGTGGGCCGTGTCTGACGAAGCCTGCGCCAGAACCAGTTCCGCGTAGGAGGTAAGTTCAACTTCCCTGGCGGTCAATCCGGTGTTGGCGATGGTCACGCGCCGCGCTTCAGCGTTATCTTCCGATGACACCACGCATTCCAGCGTCGTGGTGAATTGTCCATCCGTGCGGTGGATCTCGGCCTTGTCCTCTGTGAACGAGGCCACGTAACTGTCTGCTGTCGCCGCCACCGGCATGTGGCCCGCCGACCATGTTTTTCCGTTCTTAGGTTCGCGCAGGTACATGAAGAATCCCCAGTCGTCGCAGACGCCGTCTTCGCGCCAGCGCGTGAGAACCTGCCCATTCCACGTGCTGTAACCCGCCCCCGCCGCTGTCAACATGACGCTGTACTGGCCGTTCGAAAGTAAATGGGTGGCGGGGGATCCTGGCGCACGGATGTTGAATGTCCGCGCCGTGGGGATCACGACATCAAGAGCCGCTCCAGCCGGGCCGGAAGCTGCGGCACTTGCATGGGTTACGGGCACGTTACGCGGCGCCCGTTCCTGCAGCAGTAATTCAGCGGCCCGAATTATGGGTTCGGCGTGAAACTTGTCGCGCATTTCACCGTTCTTCACGGCATTCAGGATGGACACAATCGTCATGCCCTGATGGTGGGCAAAATAGGCGCGCACGATTGCCACGTTCTCGCCCTTGCGCATGCGCATCGGGGTGAAATCGAGCGCCTCGTAGAAACCGTAGTCACCCCGGCCGCCTTCGCGCGCCAATCTTTCAAAGTTCTTTGCGGCGGAGCGGGGTGCCACCATTGCCGCCAGTCCCGTGGCATAAGGCGCAATGACCGTATTGTCCGCAAGGCCGCGTTTAAGCCCAAGCCCCGGCACACCGAAGTTTGAATACTGGTAGATGAATTCGATATCGCGCGCGCTGAAGGCAGATTCGGAAATGCCCCAGGGAATGCCAAGCGAGTTGGCATAGGCGATCTGGTGGAAAACCACGAGCCGTGTGGTTTGATCGAGTAGTCCCGCACTTGGGGCGCGCATGACCAGTGACGGCATAAGGTATTCAAACATCGATCCGGACCAGGAAATGAGAGCCGCTCCTCCCTTCACCGCAGTGACCGTGCGCCCGAGCCTGAACCAATGGCGCGTCCGTAAGTCGCCCTTGGCAATTGCGAAGAAGCTCGCCAGCCGTGCTTCCGATGCCAGCATATCGTAGCAGCTTTCGTCGCGCATGGCTTCAGCCACCCGGTATCCGATCGACAAAAGCAGGCGTTGCGGCTCGAGCAGAAACCCGAACTCCATTCCAAGCGCCAGCTCCCGGATGTCATCGATTGTGGACAGCAATCGTTTCTTCAAAGCAATTGACGCTTCAAGCGCGGATGACGCGTCCTTGAAATGGCTTTCCACCGTGTCACGCAACCCAGTAGCCCAGGAAAGCAGTTGCCGGCTTGCCGCCGTGTCGAGGTCCGCGGCTATGCTGGTTGCGGTAACATGGATGGCGGCGGACTGGACCGCGAACTCGATCAATCGCACGGAAAGATATTCCGGCGTCTCGCGAGCCTTGTTGATTGCCCGCCGGAGGGCTGACACCTGGGATTCAAAGTGCTTGCGGATTGGCCTCAGTATGTGGCGGTCATTGGGGATGGCCGCCAGGTCCTCGTTGAGAATATCGAGGATGTCTTCAATCCCGTCGAGTTTTGCATTGACATCACTGGGTTGCACCATCCACGAGAAGCAGCAATTCGAAAGGGCAATCAGGTGCCCTGCGAGATTGCCGCTGTCGACCGTAGAAACATACTTCGGCTCCAATGGCTGCAAGTTTGTTGTGTCGTACCAATTGTAGAGGTGGCCACGGTATTTTTCCATGCGCTTGATGGTGGCGAAGGTTGTTTCGATTTTTCCAACCGCATCGCTAAAGCCCAGCCAGCCCAGCTCATGCGCACTGGCCACGGATAAAAGATAAAGCCCAATGTTGGTTGGGGAGGTGCGGTGCGCCACCAGCGGTTTGGGGTCTTCCTGGAAATTATCCGGAGGCAGCATGTTGTCCGCCGGCGTGACGAAAGTTTCGAAGAATCGCCAAGTTCTCCTGGCAACTAACCGCAAGGTCCTCCGGTCCACTGGTGATGAATCCAACTTGTCTTCCAGTTTCGGCGAAAGGCTCATCCAGTAGGCCACGGCGGGGGCCGCTAACCAAGAAACGGCAAATGGAAGCATCACAATCCACACGCTATCAGCACGGTAGAATGCGATTCCCACTGCCGCCGCTCCGGCAGCCAGGCTGACAGACATAAGGCGGTAATTCCCGGTGATGCTGGGCGTGTGGCTTGATTCCGCCTGAGCCGCGGTGGTCCACTCAAGAAGATTTTTGCGGCTTATGGCAAGCCGGTAAAACGTGCGCCCGATGGCATCGGCCATAAGGCCGGCCTGATGCGCCAGGAACATCAAGTTTGTGCCGGCAAAAGCAAGAGCGTGGACAAAATCGCCTAGAGATGACCGGATGCGGCTTGCGACTGTGAGTGGCAGGCGTCTGGGAATGGCTCCGGAAAGTGCCGGGAGCAGGGGTGGAACAACGCCAACAAGAACGATAAATAGTGTCCACGCCGCCGCAAGGCCAACAGGCAGAAATGCCCACCCCAGAAAGAGCCCGAGCAACGCCGCTATAGGGGTGAGCGAGCGCCTGAGATTGTCGATCATTTTCCAGAGGCCAAGCGCGGGTATGTCACCTTTTGAACCTCGTGGCGTCGCAGACCGCCAGGCGAGCATCCATCGCAGCAATTGCCAATCGCCCCGCACCCAGCGGTGTTGCCGGGCCGCGGCAACGCCGTAGCGTTCCGGGTATTCTTCGACGACTTCAATGTCGGTGACCAGGGCAGCGCGGGCGAAGACGCCTTCGAAAAGATCATGGCTCAGCATGGCATTTTCGGGGATTTTGCCCGCTAGCGCGATCTCAAACGTATCTATGTCGTAGATGCCCTTGCCGGCAAATGAGCCTTCGCCGAACAGATCCTGATACACGTCCGATACGGCGAAAACATAAGGGTCGATACCGCGTGAAGACGAGAAGATGCGTTGAAAGAGCGAACCGTAATGGCCGGTAGGGAGTGATGGCGTGACGCGTGGCTGCAAGACGCCATAACCTTCGACGACTCTGCCGGTTTGCGGGTCGAACTTCGGCCGATTGAGCGCATGCGCCAGCTTTCCTACAAGCCTGCGCGCGGCGTCGCGGGGGAGCTTGGTGTCGGCATCAAGCGTCAGGACAAAGCGGACAGCTTCTGGAAGCTTGCCGCCGACGACGATGAAGCTCGTATCAATTGCACCGCGGAGCAGGCGGTTCAACTCATGGAGCTTGCCGCGTTTGCGTTCCCAGCCCATCCATTTGTTTTGCTGCGGGTTCCATTGCCGCGAGCGGTGCAACAGCAGGAACCGGTCGGTGCTGTGGCGCAAATTGAGGCGCAGAATTCCGTCCAAAACTATGTTCAGGAGTTCGGAATCGGCAGGAGCGTGTTCCGTGGCGGCGTCAGTCCAGTCAGTCAGAAGGGCAAAATAAAGCTCGCCGTCCGCGTTCGACAGAAAATGAACTTCAAGCCGGTCAATCAGCTCTTCAATGTCGTCACGCGAGGTCAGAAGCGACGGAACGACAACCAGCGTGCGAAACTCCTTTGGCACGCCATCGCGCAATGCCAGGCCGGGAATGACAGCCGCGTCCATAAGGCGCGTTACCGCAAAATTGACAATTGCCATTCCAGCTTCGGAGGCCGGAAGGAGCGCCAGCAGCGCCAAAACAATCAAAAGGACCAGGGGAACTTCCGGCTGAAGCAGCGGAAAAATACCGGCAAACACGGCCGCTGCGGTCAGCGCCACAATGCTCACAAGATATCCCGTCAATCCGAAGGACCGGACCACCATCCTCACGCGCCGCAGAAATGGAGGCTTGAAACCGAGATCTGTTTCGAATTTGGCACGGCCTGAACCTATGAGATGATAGCCCGGATCCTCAAGGGCTGCCACACCACTGCCTTCCACTTGCGCGGTATGATCTATAGCGCGCTGCGCGACATACAACTCTCCGTAGCTTGAGCCGCGCGATAATTCCTCAATCGCCGTGCGGTAGATGGTACGGCTCGGGAAATCCATCTCGCCGTAATTCGGATGGGTCCGCAGCAATTTATCCACGAGACTGACGCTGTCAAACCACACCTCCCAATTGACATCGGAAATAAAGCGTATGCTGGTAACGATGTTGCGTATGGTAACGTTGGCAGCCGCCTGGCGGTGGTGTTCATCATTGACCACGGCCTCGAAGGAAAACCCAAGCGCATCGGTCTTGAGTTTCAACGCATTGAGTGTTTGCGCTGCCAATTCATCCCGGTCGCGCAACCGCTGGATCAATTGAACCGCGAATGACTTGGATACCACCTGATCTTCAAATTGGTCGAGCAGGCGCGCTGCATTTGCGTCCTCGTTTCCAAGACCGAGGACTTGATCGGCGAGCTTGTCGGCCGCCGCCCGGCCACGCCGTGCCGCAATGATGCGCTGCGATATGCGTCGCAAATTTTCGATGAGGATCAATCGCAGGCTGATGGCCACCGCCCACAGTTCACCGATCTCGAGAGGCTGCACCTGCTGGTATTCATTGACGAAATCGGTCAGCAGTGCAGGGTCAAAGTGGCTGTCCGTGTGGGCCACGTGGGCCCAGACGAGCCCGAAAATTCGCGGATGCCCGGCCAGCGGCCCTTCCGCGAGCTTTGGGAGCTGCCGGTAAAACCCTGGCGGAAGGTCGGCCCGGGTTTGCCTGATCTGTTCTTCGACGAGATGATAATTGTCAATCAGCCACTCGGCGGCCGGGGTAACGGTCTTGCCTTCGGCAACAGCGGCGCAGAGCTCGCGGTAGGCCACCAACAGGGCCGCGGCATTGTCGTTAAGCCGGTCAATGATGGAGTAGACCCGGGGCGGATGATCCGTGACGATCTGCGTTTCGGCCAGGCTGCGGGCATGCTGCTTTGAACGTTCGAGGCCGAAAATTTCTGCACTGATTGGCTGGGTGTCATCCCATGCTGGGGACTTATGCCGGATACGTTGTCCAATCACACGCAGCATTGTCAATTCAACTCCAATGTCATTTTCGGCCAAAGAATTCAAGGCGCAGATTCGCGATGCAGCCGCGTGCGTACGCTGGGCCGTTAACGCGCGAAAGCCAACAAAGTTCCATAGCTGGTGTCGAATTCCCCGAATACTGCGGCCAATGTTGTCGCGGTTGCCCTCAGGCGCACCCGACTGACGCTCTCTAGGGCACTGGGTTGGGGCTCGCCATATGTCGCGGCATCGCCAGGAAAGACCCGCGCGTGATTGTTCCGGGCCTTCCCGACACCCGCGCAGTAATCAATCCGTAAGAGGCTGAAAGACTAGGAAAAAAATAGGTTCTTGATCTGGATCAACATTGGGGCGCACAAGACCTGTCATTCCTGAAAATGATCAAAGGAGCGGAACATGACCATTCGCCACGTGAGACGCGGTTTTGGGTATTGCGGGCCGGTCATTGCCGTTTTATTGCTGGCGGCAGGACCAGTTCAAGCTGATGGCGACGTGGCCAAGGGTGAACAAGTCTTCAAGAAATGCCTGGCCTGCCACGCCGTTAACGATAAAACCAATAAGGTTGGCCCCCATCTCGTGGGTGTTGTCGGACGGCCGGTCGCATCAGTTGAGGGTTACAAGTATTCCGAAAGCATGACAGCCCATGCCGCCGGCGGGGCGGTGTGGGACGAGGCCGCGCTGCATGCCTATCTCGAAAATCCCAAGTCGGTTGTCGCAAAAACCAAAATGGCCTTTGCCGGCTTAAAAAAAGAAGATGAGCGCGCCGATCTTATCGCCTTCCTGAAAACCAAGATGTGAGCCTGGGCCAGACAGCGCTTGCAGCACCCCAAAGCTGAGATTTGGACGCTACCATTGAAGGCCCGCGAAGAAATTAAGACAGCGCAATTGTGCTGAGGGCACAGGTTCGTCCGAGGGCCTTGCAGGACCTGCAAAAATTCCCGACTTGGCGTGTCGGCCATTGATGTGAATCAACAATCAATCCGTCAGCACGTGATAAAATTCTGTGCAATTGATAACAGGAGAACAGAAATGTTGAAATTACTCAAGCGCGTCGGCGGCTTGTTGATCATCACTGCCCTGACTGCGACAGCAGCCTACGCGGAAGCGGTGGTGCAGGTTACGCTCATTGACAAGGCGGGCACCGCCGGGCTGAGCAAACCGATGAAATTGGGCATGGGCATGAAGGGCGACATGAAAACCGCCAGGATGGCAGTTAACGTTAACCCAATGGTGGTGTCTCGCGGAACGGTCAAGTTCAACGTAACCAATCTGGCCAGTGAGCTCGTACATGAAGTCATTCTGGCGGAAATAAATGATGAAAATCAAAAACTGGCTTTTGACGAGGCCAAGAACATAGTTGACGAAGAATCGATTCAGACCCTTGGCCAGGTTGCCGAAATCGCGCCAAGCAAGTCCGCCTCGTTCACGCTGAATTTGAAGCCCGGAAAATACATCCTGTACTGCAATTATGGCGGCCATTTCATGGCGGGCATGTGGACTGTGATGAAGGTTGAGTAACCAGTCTCTCACAGGTATTGCCAAGCAGCAAATTCGAACATCAACAACATTCATAAATCAAGGAACGAATCATGCCCGGTCTTCAATCACTGAACGTCCCGAAGCTTTCACGCCGCGGTCTATTGGCTGCCACGGCCGTTGCGGCAGTAGGGACCGCCAAAGCCGTCGCCCAGGAGGCAGCGCCTGAAAAAGTTGACATTGCTTCATTGCCCCGGGTGAAGCAGGCCATGGTGGCTCCGCCATTTCTGCCTGAACATGAGCAAGTCGCCGCGGGCGGGCCGAAGATCGTTGAGGTCACGTTCGTGATCGAAGAAAAGAAAATGGTGATCGACAGCGAGGGCACCGAGGTCTGGGCCCTGACGTTCAACGGCTCGGTTCCAGGTCCGATGATCGTCGTGCATGAAGGCGACTACGTCGAGCTTACGCTCAAGAACCTCGATACCAATTTGATGGAACACAATATTGATTTCCACGCCTCGACCGGGGCCCTTGGCGGCGGGGCGCTGACCAAGGTGCTGCCGGGCGAGCAGGCGGTGTTACGCTGGAAAGCAGTCAAATCGGGCGTATTCGTCTATCACTGCGCGCCAGATGACATCATGATTCCCTACCATGTGGTGCATGGCATGAATGGCGCCGTCATGGTGCTGCCGCGCGACGGCCTGAAGGACGGCAAGGGCAATCCGCTCAAATACGACTTCGCCTACTATATCGGCGAGCAGGACTACTACATTCCGCGCAACGAACGGGGCGCTTTCAAGAAATACGAGACGGCGGGCGAAGACCTGTCTGAAAGCCTTGATGTCATGCGCACGCTGACGCCCACACACGTGGTGTTCAATGGCGCCGCCGGGGCGCTGACTGGCGATGCGGCGCTCAAAGCCAAGGTCGGTGACAACGTGCTCTTCATCCATGCCCAGGCCAACCGCGATTCGCGGCCCCACCTCATCGGCGGCCATGGCGACTATGTCTGGGAAACGGGTTCCTTTTCAGATGTTCCGGCGACCGGGCTTGAGACCTGGTTCATCCGCGGCGGATCGGCCGGCGCCATGCTATACAAGTTCCGGCAGCCCGGCATCTATGCCTATGTCAACCACAACCTCATTGAGGCGGTGATGCTCGGCGCCACGGCGCATGTCGTGGTGGATGGCGAATGGGACGACGACCTGATGATGCAAGTCGTCAAGCCTGAGCCGATTACCTGATAGGCACCGAAAATGATCAGGTCCGGTGCAGCGTTTCTGGTTATGGCGCTGGCGCTGGGCTGGACCGGCGGCGGACATGATGACAGCCTCGGCGCGCAGATGGTGCCCATCACCTTGAAAGACAGTGGTGGGCGCAGCCTTCTGGTGTCGCGCTATGAAGTCACGGTCGCTTCCTGGCGAAAATGTTACCGGGACGGCGGATGTCCCCATATGCCAGAGTCGCCTGCGGGTGCGGATGATGTGCCGGTCACCGGGGTCAACTATATCGATGTGGGCAAGTACCTGGAATGGGCGAATGGGCGCTCACGGCGCGTGCTGCGGCTTCCGACACTTGCCGAATGGCGCGCCATCAATCCGGCACCGGTCAAGGAGCCACAGCTTCGTTTCACCGATCCGAGACTGGCGTGGGCGGCAACTTACGGCCAGGAGAAAAAGGCGCCAGCAGGGCCACCCCGGCCAAGCGGCTCCTTCTCCACCACCCCGTCGGGCATCGCCGATCTTGACGGCAATGTGTGGGAATGGACTTCAAGCTGCTTCAAGCCCGGGTTTGAAAGCACCAGCGAGAACCGCTGCCCGGCCTTTGTCGCCGCCGGCGAGCACGAGTCCGCCGTTTCCCTGTTCGTGCGTGATCCGGCTTCGGGCGGCTGTGCGACAGGCACGCCGCCCACTCATCTTGGCTTCCGGCTGGTATCCGATCGCTAAATCGCCCGGGCGTGGCGGTTTTTTGCGCCGGTGTAATGGCCGTCAAAGGCGCAAGCCACGCTGCGCAGAAACAGGCGGTGTTCCTGCGGCACCCTTACGGTTGATCCCTCGATGCTTGCGAGGCCTGCCGCAATCAGTGGCTGAAGGCGCAACAGGCTGTCTTCCAGCATGCCGCTGTTGAAGCCATGCCGGCTGGCGATCGCGCCAATATCGGCGGAGAAATTGCACATGATCTGCTCGATGATCGCGCCGCGCATCCGGTCTTCGGCCGTAGTGGCAAGCCCCCGCACGACAGGCGATCTTCGCCCGGCAATGGTTTGCGTCCAGGCCAGTGTATCGCGGGCGGCCTGGGCGAAGCCTTGTGGAAATTCGGAAATGGCGCTGGCCCCGAAGGCTACCAGCGCGTCGGCCGTATCGGTGGTGTAGCCTTGGAAATTGCGGTGCAGGCGCTTTTCGCGCGCCGCCACCGCGAGGTCGTCGGACGGCAGGGCGAAATGGTCGAGGCCGATGGCGCGGTAGCCGAAGCTCAGCAGCGTGTCTTCCGCCACCTTGGCCTGTTCCAGCCGGGCGGCGCTGTCCGGCAGCGCGGCTTCATCGATCTGTTTCTGGTTGGCCTTGAACCACGGCACATGGGCATAGCCGAACAGCGCCAGCCGCTGCGCGCCCAATCCGGCGGCCAGTTCGGCGCTGCGCGCCACGTCGCGCGCGGTCTGCGTTGGCAGGCCGTACATCAGATCGACATTGAGATTGGCGATGCCGGCCTCGCGCAGCCAGAAGGCGGCGCGCTCCACCATCTCGAACGGCTGCACCCGGCCGATGGCGCGTTGCACCTGGGGCGAGGCATCCTGCACGCCGAGGCTGGCGCGGTTGACGCCGATGGCGCGCAGCGTGCGCACCATCGGTCTGTCGAGACGGCGCGGGTCGAGCTCGATCGCATGCTCTTTCAGGTCCGAGAGGTTGAACACCGAGGCCAGCCGGCCGGCGATGGTCTCCAGCCATTGCGGGCCGAGGATCGATGGCGTGCCGCCGCCCCAGTGCAGATGCGTCAGCTTCAGTCCGCGCAGGCTGCCGAGCAAGGCGATTTCGTCGAGCAGCCGTTCGGCATAGGCATCGACCGGGGCGCGCTTGCGCACGGCGCGGGTATTGCAGCCGCAGTAGAAGCAGAGCTCGGTGCAGAACGGCACATGGATATAGAGCGACAGGCGCGCGTCCCGCGGCAGCGCGTCGAGCCATCCGGCATAGGTGTCCGGACCGACCGATGCGGAAAACTGCGGCGCGGTCGGGTAGGAGGTGTAGCGCGGCACGGTGCGTTCGGCCAAAGCCAGTGCGCCGTCATTCTGCAAACTGGAGGTCATGGGCCGCGATCCTCGCTTTACCGGACCACGATAGGCTGAGCGCGGGCGACGCGGCCTTGCGCCAGATCAATGGCGCGACCCCGAAAACCAGCATCGCCGGGCTTTTGGCCCGGCGATGCGGCAGTTCCCCACGTAACTTCTGAAACGTCAGGCCGCGTTGGCGGCGCGCGGCTGGGCCTGTGTTTCGGCCTGTTGCTGGCCGCGCTGCAACGCCATCACCTCGCGCATCAGGCGGGCGAAGTCCTTGCGGCCGGTCTCCAGCGCGCCTTCCACCACCGAGCGCTCCATCTTCTCGCGGCGCAGCGCGGCGTTGAGCTCGGCCATCGTCTGTTCGGTGGTCGCGCGGTCGTTGGCGATGGTTGCCTGCAGCACGCCGATTTCGGCATTGAGTTCGGCGGCGGTTTCCTCGGCGCGGGCCAGCGCCACTTCCTTGGCGTTGAAGGCGCGGGCCAGCGCCGCGCTGCGCTCCATCAGGGTGTTGCGGGCGCGTTCGAGTTCCTCGAATTCGGAGTCGCGGCGCAGCCGCTCGCTTTCCAGCTCGCTGACGCGCGCGGCCAGCGCATCGCGTTCGATCGCCAGTTCGCCGGTGCGGCGGTCGTACTCGCGGATTTCCTCGGCGCGTCCGAGCAGATGCTCGCGCGCTTCGCCGAGCAGCTTCTCGGTGGCGGTGGCGCGCGCCTGCAACGACTCGCTGCGCATGCGCTGGCTGGTCAGTTCGTGGTCGTGGCGTTCCTTGGCTTCGTCGAAGGCGTGCACCAGGCGGGCCTGTTCGTTGCTCAGTTCGGCGAAATTCGCCTCGACGTGGCGCAGGCGGCCCTGCACGGCGTTGAAGCTGGCTTCCGCCTCGGCGAGCCGGCGGGCGAGTTTGGCGGCATCGGCGCTGGCCTTTTCCAGCGAGGTCTGCTGGGCGCGCTTTTCGTCTTCCGCCATCAGCAGGCGCTGGCGCGCGGCATTGAGATCGGATTCGAGCGCGATGATGCGCTTGTCGGCGGTCGACAGGCGCTCGTCGAGGCGGCGGCATTCCTCGCGCAGCGCATTGCTCTCGCCGGTTTCCTGGGCGAGGCGGCCCTCCAGGTCGGCGATCTGGGCGCGGCGGGCGGCGACGTCGATGGCGATGTCGTGCTTGGTCGATTCCGCGGTGCGCAGCTGCTGCTGGGTTAGTCCGAGTTCCTGGCGCAGCGCCTTGCAGTCCTTGTCGGACGCGGCCGCTTTCTTCTCCAGTTCGGCGACCTCGTTGCGCAGCTTGCCGTAGGCGGTACGGGTGTTGTTGAGGACGGTCTGCAGACCGATCTTTTCGGACTTTTCTGCCTCCAGCGCCCGCAAAGTCTTGCCGACCGGGTCGGCCAGCTTGCCGAAGGCGGCCTTGATGCTGTCGAGCTCGCTCATCTTGGCGTTGGCATCGAGCAGCAGGTTGCGCAGCGACTCGTTCTCGCCGCCGATCTGGGCGCCGAGCGCGGAGAACAATTCCTCGTCGAGTTCGAGCGGATTGTCGGCCTGGGCGGCCTCGGCCGGCGCGGGTTCGGTGCGAAGCACCTCGACAGGCCGGTCGTACAGGCCGGCCGTACGGGCGAAGAAGCCCCCCAATTTGCTCATGGATGTGATCCCTGTAGTGCGCCGATCCGCCCGGCCGTAGCGACGCCGAATCACTTGCCATCAGTCCTAACAGACCCTGAATGACCGTGGTAAATGAGAGGTTAACGCGGCCGGTTCGGCAGGCAATTGCCAAGAATTCTCAGTGATTTATGCAGACTGCGGCGGGCTTGCGGGGAGCCGGCTGCGCAGCGCCAGTGCCCGCCAGTCCGTTCGTCCTGTGAATAACCCCGTACCGGCAAGTTCCCGCCGCTCGACTCGATAATTAAAGCGGCCCACAAATCCGCGTCCGATTCCAAACAGATTTGACCGGGAGATTCTCGCATGTTTCGCAAACTGGCCGCAGCCTTCGCTGTGCTCGCGGCTTTCGCCCTGACCACCCAGTCGGCCGACGCCGGTTCGCGCCGCCACCATGTCGACAAGCGCGTCGTCGCCACCGGCGTCGTGGTCGGTGCCGCAGCGACTGCCGCCTACTTCTCCATGAACGACTGGCGTTGGAAATGGGACTCCGGCAACCAGTTCTCGAGCGGCGTTGCCTATGGCCTGACCGCGGTCGGCTGTGCAGCGCTGTCGCCGATGGTGGCGACCGCTGTCGTCGGCCGTGAACTGACCATGCGTGAAGCCCACGTGCTTGTCGGATCCTGCGTGATTCCGATCGTCGGCGGCCTGCTGGTGAATGCGGCCTACGATGCCAATCCGCACTGGGAGCCGAAGCCGAAGGCGGTGAAGGTTGCGAAGCGGCCGCGCGGCAAGAAGAAGAAGAAGTAAGGCGTCGGTATCTCGCGTTTGCTGAAAAGCCGGTGCCGCTATTGCGGCGCCGGCTTTTTCGTTTGCGGAATCTATTGCCGCTTCGCGATGAACAGGCCCTCGCACAGGCGGAAGGTGGCGTCGGTACCTGACACCTTCGGCTCCAGCACCGCTCTTACGTCCGGCGTCACCTGCGTCAGCATCGACAGCAGCAGCGCCTGCATGGTGGCGTCGTGGCGGCTGGCCCAGGGCCTGAACTCCATGGTCTTGGCAATCTCTTCTTCATGGGTGATGGCGAGGCCGGCTGCGGTCAGCGCGGTCCGCCATTCCGCCATGGTCCAGGCGCGCAAATGGCTCGGGTCGCGGAAGCGCTCGAAGGCATTGATGTAGTCGCCGACGCTGCCGTCCGGCACCACATTGTCGACCACGGCGAAGACGCCGCCCGGTTTCAGCACGCGGCGAACCTCGGCGAGGACTTCCGGAATCGAGTCGAAGTGGTGCGGCGCGACGCGGCAGGTGACCAGATCGAAGCTGTCATCCTCAAACGGCAGCGCCTCGGCCTTGGCATATGTCGTGCGCACATTGGTCAGCCCGCGCTTGTGCGCTTCGGCTTTGACCATATCGAGCATTTCCTGGGTGATGTCTGTGGCCCAGACGCGATCGACATGCGGTGCGAAGGTGTAGGCGACATGGCCGCCGCCGGTGGCGATGTCCAGCACACGCCAGTTTTTCTGCGGCGCGGTGAGGGTGACCAGACGCTCCAGGCTTTTGCCGAGCGCATGCGGCTTCGACGTCAGATAGGTCGCGGCCGTCTTGCCGAATTGTTCTTGCACCAGTGTCTTGTTCATGAGGTTTCCCCTTGTCGCCCGCGAAGGGGGCGTTGGGCGGCACCATAAACCGTTCGGCCGGGTGCCGCGACGGGGGACTCTGGCAAAAGAAACGGCGCCCGGCTGTGGAGCCGGACGCCGCGTGATGTCGATTTGCGCCTCTGTGTTCGGAGACGGCCGTGTCAGTTTAGCGCGCCGGGGTCGCCGGAGCGGTACCCGACGGAGCCGCCGTGCCGGCCGGGGCCGCACCCGGAGCCGGGGTCGCACCCGAACCGGTGGTCGTCGCGCGCGAGCCTTCGTAATAGGCGAACGACGGGGCCTGCTCCAACTGCTCCTTGGTGTAGGAGACGTTGATGCGATCGATGGCATCCGAGTTGTCACGGCGCGTGACGTTCAGGTCGGAGAACGGCACCGCCACGTCCTTCTGGCCGATGCCGAGGAAGCCGCCGACACCGATCACGGCGGCGCGAACATTGCCGTCGCTGCCGACGATGACGTCGTTGATGCTGCCGATCGAGTTGTTATCGGGGCCGTACACGCTGGCGCCGATCAAATTGGACCCGCGCCATTCCTGGGCGGTCTGCGCCTGCAGGAAGCCGCCAGCGGCGGTCTGTCCGGCCGGCATGGCCTGCATGTTGGCGGCCGGAGCCGTGGCGGCGGCCGGCGCATTGGCGTTCGGAGCGGTCGCGGGAGCCTGGGCGAAGGCGGGCGCGGCCAGAACGGTGGCAAGCGCGGCAGCGGTCAAGGTAAGTTTCATGGGGTCGGTCTCCTCAGATGAATGGAAATTCGGTGCTTCAGCGGCGCGCGCGCTTTCCCAACGCGGCACCGACTGGTGAACCAACGTGCCGCCGGCGTGTGCGTTCCGAATTTGGCGATCATCAGAGGTGTGACGCGGTGTCGCCCGTGCAACGAACGCGCGCTGTGAAAGCAGGCGCGCGCGGAACTTCTCGATGTCGCGCAAGCGACCGAGAAACTTTTGCGAAACTTTTGCGAAAACCTGGAACCCTTCGGTCGGCAGCCGCTGCCGGTGACCGTGTGTCGTGTCAGTCGTGCGCGGCGGTCTTGCCGGCCGGCGCGGCGTCTTCGTCGTTGGCGGGTTCCGCCGGCGCCATCGGCTGCTCGGCCAGCGGCAGGCCGCGGCGCAGCGCCGAGCGCAGGGTGGCGACTTCGCTTTGCAGACGCGAATTGTCCTTGCGCGCCGCTTCCAGCGCGCCTTCGACCACGGCACGTTCCATGCGCTCGCGTTGCAGCGAGGAGCTGAGATCTTCGACCCGCTTCTCGATGTTGGTGCGGCTGACCTGGATGTCCGCCTCGAGATGGCCGTTGCGCTCGGTCAGGGCGGCGATCTTTTCCTCGGCGCGGGCCAGCGCGGTCTCGCGCGTCTTCAGGGTCTTGGTAATGGCGTTGTTGCGCTCGCTCAGCGCGGTGCGGGCCTGCTCGAGGTCGCGGATCTGGCGCTCGCGCTGTTCGTGCGCGGCCTCGATCTGGGCCAGCCGCTTTTCCGAATTGTTGCGGGCGATGGTGGCTTCCACCGACTTGCGGTCGAAGGCGCGCACTTCCTCGGTGCGGGCGATCAGGTTCTGCCGGGTCTCCGACAGCAGGCGTTCGGCCGTCGCGGTGCGGGACTGCAGGCCGTCCAGCCGCATGTTCAGGCTGTTGCGCTCAGCCTGGTGCTGTTCCTTGGCCTCGTCGAGGGCGGCGCCCAGCCGGCCGCGCTCGGCATAGGCTTCGGCGAAGGAGGCTTCGACCTTGCCGAGCTGGGCGCGGGTCGCGGTCAAGGTATTTTCGCTCTCGGTCAACCGGCGGGTCAGACGGCCGTTTTCGTTGACGGCCTGGTCGATCGCCAGTTGCAGCGACTGCTTCTCGTCTTCCAGCAGCGCCAGCTTCTCGCGCGCGGCGGCCAGTTCGCCCTCGAGTTCGCCGATGCGCTTCTCGCCGTCGTCGAACTGGTCCTGCAACGTGCGGCGGGCTTCGGTGAGTGCGCGCCGCTGCGCCGTCTCGTTGGCCAGCTGGCGCTCCAGCTCGATGATCTGGGTGTTGCGGGCGTTGATATCGTTGGAGAGCTCGATCCGCGTGCTGTCCAGCCCGCGGTTGGATTCACGCGCGAGTTCTAGGTCCTCGCGCAGCTTCTCGGATTCGGCTTCCAGCGCGGTGGCCTTGCGTTCGATCAGGTAGAATTCGGTGCGCAGCGTCTCATAGGCGGCGCGGGCTTCGTCCAGACGGCCGGTCAGGCTCAAGGTCTGAGATTTTTCCTGCTCCAGCGCACGCAGGGTGCTGTTGAACGGCGCGACGATCTTGTCGAAGGCTTCCTTGAGTTCGTCCAGTTCACCGATCTTGCGGCCGGTGTCGGTCAGCAGATTGCGCAGGACTTCGTTTTCCTCGCCCATCCGCGAGCCGACGTCGGAAAAGTTTTCGACATTGATATGGCTGCTGCCGCCGTTGCCATTCCCATTGCCGTTACCATTGCCTTGCCTGGCGGGCGGGGTGTAGCTGTCCAAGGAGGCGTCGCCGCCCTTGCGGCCGAACAGGTCCGACAACTTCGCCATGACAGAACGCCTCCAACCCGATACGCGACCGAAACCAGCTTACGAATGGCACGAATGCTCAGTTAAGATATTATATACCTTTGACGATTGGAACACACGCTTCGATCGAACGGCGCCCGCGGCGCCTTTGCCCTGCATCATGGTTAACGGCTGAAATCATGGACCAAACGGCCTTTGCGACAAATTTGCCGGACGGGTGCCGGTGGTGAGCGGCAACGGGAGCCCGGCCGGCGAAAGTTCCGCCGCTTACAGTTTCCGCCCCTCGCTGCTCGGCGCGGCGCGGGAATTCAGGCTGACCGCCGATGCAATCGAGTGGAGCTCAGGCGGCAAGACCGGCCGCATCCCGTTCAACACCATCCGCCGGGTCCGCATGTCATACCGGCCCGCCAGCATGCAGTCGCAACGCTATTTGACCGAACTGTGGGCCGAAGGCGCGCCCAAGCTCGAGATCGTCTCCAGTTCGTGGAAAAGCATTGTCGAGCAGGAGCGCTTCGACCGGCCTTACTCGGCTTTCGTGACAGAGCTTAACCGGCGTCTGGCGGGAGCCGGCGGCGCGATCAAATTCGAGTGCGGCAGCAATCCGCTGCTCTATTGGCCGGGGGTGGCGGTGTTCGCCGCCGTCGGTGTGGCGCTGGTGCTGATGTTCGGGCGCGCGGTGCTGGACGGCGTCCTGGGCGGCGCGATTATCGTCGCCGGGTTCCTGGCGCTGTTTCTCTGGCAAAGCGGAAACTTCTTCCGCCGCAACCGTCCGGGCACGTATCGCCCGGACGCGCCGCCGGCGGTTCTCCTGCCGGGCTCCTGAACACTCCGACTCGTTCTATTGCCGTTGTCGCGTTTCGGCCCGATCGCGTTCGGTGTCGAGCTCGACGGCCCGCGCCAGGAATTCGTTGGCGATGGCGTCGAGCTCGGCGGCGATCTCATTGTTGGCGTAATCGGCCCGCACGTGCCGCGCCAGGCTGAAACACTGTTCGGCCTTCTGGATGAAGTACTCGGCGTCGGAAGTGCGAAGCATCGTTCAGGAATGAACCTCTGGCTTGTGTTCGTTCAACTCTTCGGTCTCCTCCTTCAGAGCCATTCTGGCCAGCCGTAACAGACAGACGAAGAGTGGGAGGCGCATTTGCGCGCCTTCCACGATGGCGTAGTCGAGCATGGCGGTGAGACCGGCAACGTCCTGCGGTTTCACGGTGGCCGTCTGCAACGCATCCCCCTTCATGTGTTTCATTGCAAATCGCTCCAATCCGAAAATATCCATGGGTTTCTCACGCGGCCTGTTGATCGAAACGGCGACGCCAGACGACCGGAAAATCCGTGCCGCTCAGAGGGTCACCGTCTTTGAGAGTGGTAATGCGGCGATGCTGGCCGGGCATTCCAGGTCTGGTCTGGAAGCGGACATCATCGCCGCAATAACGTAGCGAAGCCGCGCGGCGCACCTGGTAGCGGCTGGCATTGCCGGTTGCGCCGTGAACCGTGCGGTAGTGATGGACGACCAGGTCGCCCGGTTCGATGTCAAAATGGACGATGTCGTAACCGTCCAGTTTGCTTTCGATGTCGGGCAGGGGCGCGCTTTGCCCCGCCTGGCTTTCGTAGATGGCGCCGCTCTTGTGCGAGCCGCGCCAGTACATCATCGAGCCGTTTTCCATGGTGACGGGATCGACCGGGATCCACAGCACGCAACATTGCTCGCCGGCGATCTCGAAGTAACCCGCGTCCTGGTGAAAGGCGGTGCGCACGCGGGTGCCGGGTTCCTTGACGAAGATCTGGTCGCCGAAGAAGTTGATCTGGTCGCCGCCCAGCAAAGCGGCGGCGATCTCGGGTCCCGGACCGTTCAGGGTGAAGCGGCGGAACTCGCGCAGCCGCGCCGCCAGGCCGATGTCGAACATGGCCGTGGATTTGCCGGCGGATGATGCCTGTTCGGGCGAGGCATCCTGCATCGACAGCAGCGCCTGATCGATCGAGCGCCGCAACGTGTTGACCGCCTGAAGGTCGAGAACGCCGCGTAACAATACGACGCCCGCGTGCCGGTAAGCGGCAACCTCGTCCCTTGTGATTTGCCGTGCCAGTTTTGTCATGGCCGGCCTCAGATCACTTCGAGGGCAGGCGAGGACGACCGCATCACCTCGGCGTCGTAGACGCTTTCCGGCGACTCCGGCCAGCCGACATATTCGAGTACGTCGTCGATCACGTGCTGACCGACCGGCCAGCGGATGGCGATGCACTCGCCGCCACCGGCAACGCCGCGGCCCCCGCCATAAGGGTGCGACAGGCCGAGCGGGATGGTCTTCGGCGACATTTCGACGAAGCTGCCGAGCGTGCCCGCGTCGATCACGGTCTGCAGGTAACTCAACTTCTCCTTGATCGCCCACTGGAACAGCGCAATCAGCAGTCGCGCCTTGGCGGCGCGAATGGTGTCGCGCGACTTGCGCGATGGCATGACGATGTAGCGCGTGCACTCGTAGACATCGGGCGCGCGCGCCGGCATGCCGTTTTCGATCAGATGGGGGAAATAGTCGGCCAGCAGCGAATGGTTCATCGTCGGAGTCGCCCGAACGCTGCTTTCGATCACGCCGTCCTCATTGATATCGAGAAAATAGACGGCCTCATCGACGTCGTACTGGTCGGTTTCCCGTCCGTTTCCAGTCGGCAGCGACCAGCCCCGGCCGACGACAAACACTTCATGACGCAACCGGAACAACTGGTCGAAAAACTTGCTGTTCTGCTCACGCTCGCTTCCACGCAACATAATGATCATAACGCAACCTCCACCAACGCCACCGTCACCAACACAATTGTTGGTGTAGGGCGTTCAGGTGGTGATTGAATATCCCAAGAACTTGGGAGAGGCCGCGTGGCGGAATCGCCGATTCTACAAGGAAATCTCGCCAAATCGGATCGCCTGCACCACGGCATAGGTGCGGCGGAACGCGTCGAGCTTCTTCTTGGCGTTCTCGACGTGCGAGGTCACCGTGGTGGCGCCGATATTGAGGATTTCGGCGATTTCGTCGTCGGATTTGCCGATCGCCACCCACTGCATGATTTCACGTTCGCGCGGCGTTAATGGCGTGTGCGCGGCATCGTCGCGCTGCTCGCGGATCAGCGCGCGTTTAAGCGCCTGCTGGCTGTAGATACCGATGATTTCCAGCGCCGAGCGGGCCCGTTGCGACAGATCGGGGTCGTCGCCGCAGGGGCTGATGACCGACACCGAGCCGGACATGGTGACAATCGGGATGATCAGGCCGTCGTGCATGCCGAAATCGCGGCCTTCGTCGATGATCTTCTGTTCCAGCTTTGACAGCTTGCGCCGCTCCTGCACATCCTTCCAGGAATAGGGGTGCAGCGTCTGTCGCATCTCCGTGATCAGCCGATCGTGGATGAGGTATTTTTTTTCCTTATAATTGTCGATGTAGTCCTGCGGCCGGGTGTTGAGCAAAATACCTTCATCGTGCGGCCTTCCGGGACCCGGCATCGACCACGCGGTAACGCAGCTCAGCCCGAACCATTCAAGTTCCTTTTGAATTTCAACGCAGATTTCTTCGTATTTGGTCAGCTTCTGCAGCCTCTCGACAAAATCGAGCGTGCGCTTGCCGTAGACATCTTTCTCAGTGTTCATCTGGTCGAGCCACGGCCGGAATGACGAATAATCGGAAATTATGAACCACAATCGAGTCTTGTCCAGTTCCAACTCGCAACAGTGGCTTGTGTTCGGTAAAATCGGGCGGATACCGCACCCCGGCAGCGCCGGGCCCGGAGCGCTCTTTCACGATAAAGTTGTGGCTGGCCAGAGGCTTCAGTGCCGGTAGGGGCGTTGGTGGGGCGCCGTGGCGTCACCCAAGCCGCCGGTCGACCTGGCGTAACGGCGCAGATCGTCCAGGACTTGCGGGCAGACCGGCCAGCGGATCGCCATGCACTCGCCGCCGCCGGCACAGGCCCGCCCACCCCCATAAGGGTGCGAAAGCCCCATGGGCTGGGTCAGCGGCGTGAGATCGAGATAGCGCTGGCCGTAGATGTCGCCGTTGGCGATCAATTGCGCACCACCAGCACCGAACACGGCGCGTAGCGCACCACGTGGCCGGCATTGGAGCCGAGGAAATAGGTGCGCATGGCCGGGCGGTGCGAACTCATCACGATCAGGTCGGCCTTGATCGCTTTGGCCTCTTCCAGCACCTCGTGATAGATGCCGCCCTGACGCACCGTGGCGGAAATCCGCGCGGCATCGATACCGCACTCTTTTGTCAGGCCGTGAAGCGTTTCTTCGGCCTGCTTGCGCTGTTGCATGTCGAAATCGGGCGGCACGTATTCCGCCAGCATCACCGGCGTCATCGGCAACACGTGCACCAGGCGCACGGTGCCGCCGGACGTCCGGGCCATGGCGCAGGCGGCGACGATGGCCGGCCGCGCCAGGTCGACATCGGCGGCGTCGACCGGCACCAGAATGGTCTTGTACATGACAGCGCCTCTTTGTTTCGCTGCAGGCGCGAAATGATGCCACATTTTTGCGGCGTTGGCCCGCGCCAAACAGGCCGTGCGCGCCCGGCAATTTTGACGCCGATCAAGGCGCCGCCGGCCTCTTGCTGATCTGATGAAGAATCCACAGGTCAGGGGGCGGCGATGGCTTCGGTTTCCGGCAAAAGCGATCCGGTGGTGCTGCGCATCTCGGCGGCCGATGTTGTCGAAGCTCTTGGCAACGGGCTCCGCGATTTCCGGGCCATGCCGCTATACGGTCTCGGCTTCGGTGCGATCTACGCCGCGGGCGGCCTGGCGATATTGCTGAGCATCACCGCGCTCGGCATGAGCTACCTCGCTTATCCGCTGGCCGCCGGGTTCGCGTTGATCGGTCCGTTTCTGGCGGCCGGTCTCTATGAACTGAGCCGGCAGCGCGAGCGCGGGCAGAAGCCTTCGCTGCGCGGCATCTGGTCGACGATCCGCAGCCGCGGCGAAATGGGCTGGATGGCCTTCGTGACCATCTTCATCTTCGTGATGTGGATGTACCAGGTCCGGCTGCTGATGGCGGTGTTCCTCGGACTGAACGCGTCATTCTCGACGCTGCAGCAGTTCATGACGGTGGTGCTGACGACCAATGCCGGATTGTTGTTTCTTCTCGCCGGCAACATCATCGGCGCCGCGCTGTCGCTGATCCTGTTTTCGCTGACCGTGGTGTCGTTCCCGCTGCTGCTTGACCGTGACGATGTGGATTTCGTCACCGCCATGATCACCAGCGTGCGATCGGTCGTCATGAACCCGGTGCCGATGATCGGCTGGGCCCTGGTGATCGTGGTGCTGATGGTCGTCTCGGCGCTGCCGTTTTTTCTCGGCCTGCTGATCACCCTGCCGGTGTTGGGGCACACCACGTGGCATCTGTACCGGCGTCTGGTCGCAGCGCGGCCGTCCGATCCGGCCGTTGCGTAAGCGGATCGCTCAGTTCGTGGCCGCTTCCAGCGAGCGCGGGCTGACGAAACGCTCCAGCCGGCCGGATTGCGGATGCAGATCCGCCCAGGCGTCGTAGGGGAAGTCGATGATCACCAGGCCGGAGGTCGGCAGTTTTTCCCGCAACCGTTCGCGCGCATCGATGTCGCCGGTGGCGATCAGCAGCAGCGCCAGCTCGTGCAGGCCCGGATTGTGCGCCACCACCAGCAGCGTCTGCGCCGCCGCCGGTGCATCCTGGATGGCCGCCACAATGGCGTCGGGATCGGCGTCGTAAAGCTGCGGCACGGTTTTGGCCGGCGGCGCCGGCCGCCATGCGGCGGCGGCCAGCGTCCAGGTTTCCTGGGTGCGTGCGGCGGGGGATACCAGCACCCGGTCGGGCGACAGTTTATGGGTCGCCAGATAGGCGCCCATCGTGGCGGCGTCCTTGCGGCCGCGCTCGTCGAGCGTGCGGGCCCGGTCCGGCGCGCTCAATGCGGCGCGTTCGGCCTTGGCATGACGGAGCAACAGGAGGCGGCGCATGGTCCAACGATCTGCTAGCAGTGAGGCGAAATTATCGCGACGGTGCGTCGATTTCGAATCTGCGGCAGTCTACCATGCCGCCGCGCCGTGGCCGGAGTCCCGCAATTGGCTGATCATCCCGTATGAGCGAACCTGAGTCCAATGCGGCCGGCTGGTACGAAACGACGCGGGTGGGAGATCCCGCGCGGCCGCGACTGACGTTCGACCTCGACGTCGATGTCTGTGTCATCGGCGCGGGCCTCGCCGGCCTGACGGTGGCGCGCGAGGTGGCGCAGCGCGGCTGGTCGGTGGCGGTGCTGGAAGCCGGCGGCGTCGCCAATGCCGCATCCGGGCGCAACACCGGCTTCGTGCTGCCCGGCTTTGCCGACGACATCGATGCCATGGTGGAGCGCATCGGTCTCGACCACGCCCGCCAGCTCTGGGCGCTGTCGGAGCAGGGCGTCGATTATGTGCGGCGAACCATCGACGAGACGGCCATGCCGGGCGTCGATCCGGTTGCCGGCTGGCTGCACGTCTCCAAGACCGACAATGGCGGCGACCTGCGCGGCGAGGTCGAGCGGCTGCGCTGGATCGGCGCCGACGTCGAGTTCTGGCCGACCGCACAGGTGCGCGAGCACCTGGTGAACCCGCGCTACTTCAACGCCATCCACTACCGGCGCGCCTTTCACATTCATCCGCTCAATTATGCGCTTGGCCTGGCGGCGTTGGCGGAAGCGGCCGGCGCCCGTATCTTCACGCACACGCCGGCCACCGCCATCGACGCCGCCGGCGTGCGCAAGCGCATCGATACGCCGGACGGCCGGGTGCGCGCCGCGCAGTTGGTGCTGGCCGGCAATGTGCATCTCGGCGCGCTGATGCCGAAGCTGTCGGCGACGCTGTTGCCGGTGCACACTTACGTGATGGTGACCGAGCCGCTCGGCCCGCAATGGCGCGAGCTGATCCGCTATCGCGGCGCCGTCAGCGACACCAACCGCGCCGACAATCACTACCGCATTGTCGGCGAGGCCGGCGCCGAACGCCTGCAATGGTCGGGCCGCATGCGCGCCTGGGCCGCCGATCCGCGCTGGATCAAGAGCGGCCTTGTCGCCGACATCAAACGCAATTTTCCGGCGCTGGGGCCGGTCGAGGTCGCGCATCTGTGGCGCGGCACGCTGGGCCGCACCATCCACCGCATGCCGCAGATCGGCGAGATCGATCGCGGCGTCTGGCTGGCCAGCGGCTTCGGCGGCCATGGCCTCAATACGACGGCGATGGCCGGTGACCTGATCGCGCGCGGCATTGTCGACGGCGATCAGACCTGGCGGCTGTTCGCCCCTTACGAACTGGTCTGGGCCGGCGGCGTGCTCGGCCGCATCGCGGCGCAAGGCGTCTACTGGGGCTCGCGGCCGTTCGACAGTCTGGCGCAAAGCCTGTCGCGCTACCGCGAGCGGGCGCGGCTCCGCCGGCAGGCCCGGCAAAAAGTGCGCAAGGCGCGGCAAGAGGCGCGGCAGGCGCAGCAGGAAGCGCGCGAGCGAGCGCAGCAGGAGGCGCGGGAGCAGGCGCGCATGGCGTTCGCCGTGCCGCCGCCCGAGCCGGTCCCCGCCGTTGTGGCGGATACCGTATCCGACCCTGGGCCGCCGCCTGCGGCCGCCACGGACATGGCTGCAGGCGACATCGCCACACCCGAGGTGGCGGCCTCCGAAGGGACCACATCCGATATCGCGGCAATCGACGTGGTCCCGGCCGAGGCCGCTGCCGCTTTGGTACCGCCACCGGGTCCTGAACCGGCGCCAGCCTCGGACCCGCCTGCCGCCGGCGATCAACCCGCGCCGCCATCGGACACGGTGCCGGCCAAGGTGTCGTCAAAGGCATCGAAAAAGGCATCGGCAAAGTCGTCGCCGGCCAAACCCCGCAAGCCGCGAAAGCCGCGCAAGCCGAAGACGCCCCCGCAACCGCCGCCGGGAATGGAACCCGGCTGAATAATTGTCTGATGTAATACAATGTAATCGTTGGGAAACCCGCAAGGTTTAGGGTAGACAATCGTGTGCCGAGACGCGGCGTGGAATGGTGAGGGTATAGTGATGCGGTTACGGTCTGGCTTGGTGGCGCTTGGCGCCCTGACGGTATCGCTGCCGGCCCTCGCGGCAGACTACCAGCCCGCGCCGGCCCCGATGCTGTCGCAGAAGCCGGTCTCGATGTGGACCGTCACCATCGGCGCCGAAGGCCGCATGCTCCCGGAATATGAAGGCGGCAAGGATTTCCGCTTTTCGGCGGTGCCGATCGTCCGCGTCGCCCGCGCCGGCTCCGAGGCGCGCTTCCGCAGCGCCCGCGATTCGGCTGGTTTCGCCTTGATCGATACCGGACATTTCCGCGCCGGCCCCGGCCTCAAGATCAGGCTCGGACGCAAGGAAAGCGACAGCAGCGACCTGACCGGGCTGGGCGACGTCAAATGGGCGGTGGAAGTCGGCGGCTTCGCCGAATACTGGCCGACGCAGTGGCTGCGCACCCGCGCCGAACTGCGCCAGGGCTTCAACGGCCACAAAGGCGTGGTGGGCGACCTGATGGCCGATGTGGTGGTGCCGGTGACGCCGCAACTGACGCTGTCCGGCGGCCCGCGCATGGTGCTGGCCAGCGCGCAGGCGTTGTCGCCGTATTTCGGGATCGACGCGGGCCAGGCTTTGGCTTCGGGCCTGCCGGCCTATTCGGTCAGCGGCGGCGTGCGCTCCTACGGCGCCGGCGCGCAGGCGCAGTATAAATGGTCGCCGCGGTGGGCGAGCCATGTGTTCGTCGAATATGAGCGGCTGGCCGGTGACGCCGGCAACTCGCCGCTGGTGAGCCAGCGCGGCACCCGCGATCAAGTTCAGGTGGGTATCGGCACGACCTACTCCTTCGACGTGAAGGGACTGTGGTAGCGTCGTCCGAATCAGGCCTCGGTCGCACAGTCACACCCCATGTATTCCAGAACCGTTTGTCTTCTTGCCGCCGCGCTGGCGCTCGCCGGCTGTGCGCAAGGCTCCTCGGGCGCATTGCTGCCGGGCAGCGCAACCACGCCGCCGCCTAAAGCCATCATTGTCACCGACTTCACCTGGTCGGCCGAAGTGGTGGCGATCGACCGCGGCTTCACCGCGCGGCTGGACCGCAAGGGCAGCTACCCGACCTTCGAGCGCAGGCCGCGCACCATCGCCCGCGTCAATGACGAGATCGTCGCGACCATCGTTGCCTCGCTGCGCGAGGCCGGACTCGAGGCCCAGCCGGGCGACGAGGACGCGCTGTCGCTGTCCGACAGCGCCGTGATCGTCAAGGGCGCGCTGCGCGGCGACAGCGAGAGCGCCAGCGCCAAGAAAGATCAGATCGGTTTCGGCGCCGGCCGTGGCGGCGTCATCGCCGACATGACCGTCACGTCCATTTCCAGCGGCGGCAAGCGGCCGGTGCTGAGCTTTGCCACCGACGGCCGTGCCGCGGGGCGTCCCGCCGCGGGCCGGGCGGCGAGCGCGAATAACGCCGCCATCGCCGCGGCGCTGGCGGGCCTCAAGGCCGATCCGGAAAGACTGTCGCCGGATGTCGAGGCGCAGGCGCGCGGCCTCGGCCGCGCCGCGGCCGAGAAGATCGTCGCCTTCGCCAAGGAGCGCGGCTGGCTGGACAAGCCGGCGGTGGTGGCGGCGGTGGCGCAGTAGCCGCTAACACCCGCAGGACGTCACGTAAGTCTGAGAATGCCGCACCGCCTCATGGATGGCCGAATCAAGCCCGGCCATGACGGAGGATGCGGTTGCGAATGCGCGCTACCGCCCATCCCGTCGCGCCATGAACGCCAGCCGCTCGAACAGATGCACGTCCTGCTCGTTTTTCAGCAGCGCGCCGTGCAGCGGCGGGATCAGCTTCTTCGGATCACGCTGGCGCAGGATTTCCGGGCCGATATCCTCGACCATCAACAGCTTCAGCCAGTCCAGCAGCTCGGAGGTTGACGGTTTCTTCTTCAGGCCGGGCACGTCGCGGATTTCGTAGAACAGCTTGAGCGCCTCGCTGACCAGCTTCTGCTTGATGCCGGGGAAGTGCACATCGACGATCGCCATCATGGTGTCGGCATCGGGAAAGCGGATGTAGTGGAAGAAGCAGCGGCGCAGGAACGCGTCCGGCAATTCCTTCTCGTTGTTCGAGGTGATGATGACGATGGGCCGGCGGCTGGCCTTCACGGTTTCGCCGGTCTCGTAGACGAAGAACTCCATGCGATCGAGTTCGAGCAGGAGATCGTTGGGAAACTCGATGTCGGCCTTGTCGATCTCGTCGATCAGCAGCACAGGGCGCTCATCGGCGACGAAGGCGTCCCACAATTTGCCGCGCTTGATGTAATTGCGGATGTCCTGCACCCGGGCGTCGCCGAGCTGGCTGTCGCGCAGCCGCGACACCGCGTCGTACTCGTACAGGCCCTGCTGCGCCTTGGTGGTCGACTTGACGTGCCACTCCAGCATCGGCGCCTTGAGGGCCTTGGCGATCTCCAGCGCCAGCACGGTCTTACCGGTGCCGGGCTCGCCCTTGACCAGCAGCGGCCGCTCCAGCGTGATGGCGGCATTGACCGCGACCTTCAGGTCGTCGGTGGCGACATAGGCCTGGGTACCCTCGAAGCGCATGCAATTCCTCACGTTTTCCGGCCGACACTAGGCACGCGCAGGGCCCCCGGCAAGGCGATTTGCTGGGCACGGGGCACCTGCCTCTGGCGCAATCGTGATGCGGCGTGACGGCAAGGTGAGTGGCGGCGGCGCCGAAAGCCTATATCTCTGGCACATAAGAAATGGATCGGGAGGGTCGTATGCCTCGTTTTCTGCTGAGCCTGGCCTTTGCACTGGGGATGATCGGTCTGTCGGTTGTGCCCGGCGCGGCGCAGGGGCAGGCGAAAGCGGTGTTCGCCGGCGGCTGCTTCTGGTGCACCGAGGCCGACTTCGACAAGGTGCCGGGCGTCCTCGCCACGACCTCCGGCTATATCGGCGGCAAGGCCTCCGACGCGACCTACAACCTGGTGTCCGCGGGCCGCACCGATCATGTCGAGGCGGTGGAAGTGACCTACAACCCCGCCGTCGTCAGCTACCAGAAGCTGCTCGACATCTACTGGCGCACCATCGATCCGACCGTGAAGGACCGCCAGTTCTGCGATGTCGGCCCGCATTACAGGTCGGCGATCTATGTGCGCA
Source organism: Bradyrhizobium sp. (assembly GCA_030681365.1). Lineage (GTDB taxonomy): Bacteria > Pseudomonadota > Alphaproteobacteria > Rhizobiales > Xanthobacteraceae > Bradyrhizobium. The sequence goes on along the minus strand of JAUXWH010000292.1, from coordinate 49,828 downwards.
ACGACGAGGAGCGAAGGCTCGCCGAGGCGTCCAAGCAGAAGGTGGCGGCCCAACTGAAGACGACGATCTATACCCAGATCAACGCCTCCGGCCCGTTCTACAAGGCGGAGGAGTATCACCAGGATTACTACAAGAAGAACGCCACCAAATATAAGTTCTACCGCTGGAACTGCGGCCGCGATCAGCGGCTCGAGCAGATCTGGGGCGCCGCCAAGGGAGATAGCTGATATGATCGACCGACGCGCTGTTTTGTCGGCCGGCGTGGCGCTGGGTGCGCTTGCCGCCACCGCCCGCTTCGCGACCGCTCAAACGAACATTGAGGCCAGACCCATGACCGCACCGACGACCGCACCGACGACCGCTGCACCGACCGACGCGATCGATTTCCGCAAGCTGACCGACGCCGAGTGGCGCAAGCGCCTGACGCCGGTGCAGTACGACATCCTGCGCAAGCACGGCACCGAACGCGCCGGCACTTCGCCGCTCAATCAGGAGAAGCGCAAGGGTATCTACGCCTGCGCCGGCTGCGACCTGCCGCTGTTCGACTCCGCCACCAAGTTCGAGAGCGGCACCGGCTGGCCGAGCTTCTACGAGCCGCTGCCGAATGCGGTCGGCACCAAGACCGACCGGTCGTTCTTCATGACGCGGACCGAGGTGCACTGCATCCGTTGTCTCGGCCATCAGGGCCACGTCTTCAACGACGGCCCGAAGCCGACCGGCCTGCGCTACTGCATGAACGGCGTGGCGATGAAATTCGTGCCGGCCGACGGGCAGGGCTAGACAATCTTCCGCTCGTTCCCGCGTCCGCGGGGACGAGCGGGACTAGACGACTCAGCGCGGCTTTTTTACCTCTCATGGGAGAGGTCGAATGCCGCAACCGCTGCCCAAATCCCAGCCGCTCAACGTGCCGCAGACGCTGGCGCAGGCGCTGGCGCTGCACCAGCAGGGCAAACTGGCCGAGGCCGGCCAGCTTTATGCTGCGATATTGGCGGTGCGGCCCGATCACATCGACGCCCTGCAGATGATGGGACTGGTCCGGCTCGCCGCCGGCCAGCCGGCCGAGGCGCTGCGCCTGATCGGCGCCGCGATGGCATCGCGCAAGACGCCGCAGATCCTGCTCAACCACGGCCTCGCGCTGAATGCGCTGAAGCGCCACGCCGAGGCGCTCGACAGCTTCGACCAGGCGATCAAGCTGAAATCCAAATATGCCGAGGCGCACAACAACCGCGCCGCGGCGCTGGCCGCGCTCGGCCGCGACGAGGCGGCGCTCGACAGCTATCGCAAGGCGATCGCCATCAAGCCGGATTACGCCGAGGCGCAATACAATCTCGGCAATTCGCTGCGCGCGCTCGGCCGCCACGACGAGGCGCTGGCATGTTTCGACCGCGCGCTGAAGCTGCGGCCGAAATATCTCAGGGCGCACAACAACCGTGGCGCCGTGCTCGAGGCGCTCGGCCGCGAGACCGACGCGCTCGTCTGCTACGAGCAGGCGCTGGCGATCGATCCATCGTATAGCGAGGCGCGCGACAACCGCAGCCGCGTGCTCGGCCTGCTGCACCGCTTCGACGAGGCGCTCGACAGCTTCGACCGCGCGCTGGCGCAAAATCCCAGTTCCGCCGAGGTCTATTACAACCGCGGCTGCATGCAGATCGACCTCAACCGCAACGAAGAGGCGCGGGCGGATTTCGCCCGGGCGCTGGCCATCAGGCCCGGCTATGCCGAGGCGCGGTTTGCCGCCTGCTTTGCCGAACTGCCGATCCTCTATGCGGACGAAGCCGAGATCGCGCGCTGCCGCGCGGCCTATGAGACAAGCCTGCGCCACCTGCGCGACGACGTCGCCGCCGGCCGCCTGACCGGCGACCTGATCAAGGCCGGCGTCGCGCGGCAGCCGTTTTTTCTGGCCTACCAGGGCCAGGTCGATCGCGATCTGCAGGCGATCTATGGCGACATGATCGGCCGCGCCGTCGCGCAGCGCTTTCCAGAGGCCGCGCCGCTGGCCCCGCCGCCGATGCCGGGCGAGCCGATCCGGGTCGGCATCGTCTCGGCGCACTTCTACCTGCATTCGAACTGGAAAATCCCGATCAAGGGCTGGGTCGAGCAACTCGACCGCAGCCGTTTCAAGGTGTTCGGCTATCACCTCGGCACCCGGCGCGACGCCGAGACCGCCATCGCGGAAAGCCTGTGCGACCGCTTCGTGCATCGCACGCTCGACGTGGACGGCTGGCGCCGCGAAATCCTCGCCGACGCGCCGCATGTGCTGATCTATCCGGGCCTGCTGATGGACACCCTGTCGCTGCCGCTGGCGGCGCAACGGCTGGCGCCGGTGCAATGCACGTCGTGGGGCCACCCGGAAACCAGCGGCCTGGCGACACTCGATCATTATCTCAGCAGCGACTTGATGGAGCCGCCGGACGCCGCCGCGCACTACACCGAGAATCTGGTGCGGCTGCCGAACCTGTCGATCTATTACGAGCCGGTAGCGACCGCACTGGTGCCGGTCACCCGCGCCGAACTGGGCCTGCGCGACGATGCGGCGGCGTTCTGGTGCGGCCAGTCGCTGTTCAAGTACCTGCCGCAGCACGACAGCGTCTTTGCCCGTATCGCCAGGGTGGCCGGCAACTGCCAGTTCGTGTTCGTCCGCCACAGCGGTGGCCCGGGCATCAATACGCTGTTCGAGGCGCGGCTGGCGAAGGCCTTTGCCGCCGAAGGTTTGAATGCCGCCGACCATTGCGTGTTCCTGCCGCGCATGAGCCAGAGCAAATTCGGCGCGGCCATCGGGCAGTGCGACGTGTTCCTCGACAGCATCGACTGGTCGGGCTGCAACTCGGCGCTCGAAAGCCTGCCGCACAACCTGCCGATCGTGACGCTGCCCGGCGCCACCATGCGCGGCCGGCACAGCGCCGCCATCCTGCAGATGATGGGCGTGACCGATACAATCGCGGCCGACGTCGATGGCTTCATCGCCATCGCCGCGCGGCTGGCGAACGACGCGGACGCGCGCCGCGTCCTCAGCGAACGGATTGCCGCCGCCAAGCCGAAGCTGTATCGCGACCGCGCCTGCATCATCGCGCTGGAAGACTTTCTGGCCCGCGCCGTGCGCCGCCAGGACCGCTGACGTCCCGGCAAGATTTGCCGGTGGCGGCAGAAACGGTCGCGTCGCGCTCCCGCACGCAATTCATAAATTGCTGAAATATCTCGATTATTCCGCTGGCACGCGGATTGCCACACGCAGTCCGCGGGAGTCATACGCGCCCCATGCGGGACGCGCCGTGCAGATGCCAGTGGAGGAGAGGTCATGAGTATTTTCGGCGCCCTGAACGTAGCCGTTTCGGGCATGCAGGCGCAGGCCTATGCGCTGCAGAACGTATCGGGCAATATCGCCAACTCGCAGACCACGGCCTACAAGCGCATCGACAGCCGGTTCTCGCAAATGATGCCGGACGCGCCACCGGCGCAGCAGGTGGCCGGTGGCGTCACCGCCAGTTCGGTCTCCACCAATACCGTGCAGGGCGACATTCGCGGCGCCTCGGTGTCGACCTACATGGCCATCAACGGCCAGGGCTTCTTCGTGGTCGCCAAACCCGAAAGCTATTCAGCCTCCGGTCCGACCTTCGGCGGCGTCGATCTCTACACCCGGCGCGGCGATTTCGCGGTCGATCAGAACGGCTATCTGGTCAATGGCGCCGGTTATTACTTGATGGGCATTCCGATCGACGCGGCCACCGGCAATCTCACCGGCAGCACACCGGAAATGCTGAAATTCGAGAGCGGCTTCCTGCCGGCGCTGCCGACCACCAGCGTGACCTATCGCGCCAATCTGGCGACCACGCCGGCGACCGCGAACTACGACTCCAGCGTGCCGGGTTCGGAACTGCTGAGCCTGTCGCGCTTCTCGTCGAATCCGCTGGTCGGCGCGGCTGTCAACGCCACCATCACCGGCGCCGGCGCCACCCTGTCGGCCGATGCCCCGGCAACGATGAGCGGCACCGCATCGCTGGCGGCGCTGAGCTCGGCCGGCGGCACCCTCGACATCAACGGCACGCCGATCGCCATCGGCGCCGGCGACAATGCCGCCGCCGTGCTGGCCGCCATCAATGCGCAGACCGGCACCACCGGCGTCACCGCCACGCTGAACGGCGCCAACCTCGTTCTCACCAGCGCCGACGCCGACACCGGCATCACGATCGGCGGTGCCAGTACGCCGGCGGTTCTGACCGAGCTTGGCGTCGCCGCCGGCACCACCAATCCGACCAATCTGCTGACCCAGGGCGCGGCCTCCGCGGGGCAGACTTTGACCTTCGCCATCGGCGCCAATCCGCCTCTGACGGTGACCTTTGGCACCGGCGCCGGTCAGGTCTCGACGCTGGCCGAACTCAATGCCGAATTGGCGACTTTGGCCGGCGGCACCGCGGCGGCGAACGGCACCGGCAACATCTCCATCGCTGCCACCGCTGCCGCCGACGTCATCACCGTCAGCGGCACCGCCACCGCCGCCAATTTCGGCATCCGGACCCTGACCGGCCGGCCGCCCAACGGCACCGTGATCGGCGACGATGCGGCGGCCTTCATCAACGACTCGGTGTCCGGCGGCGCCATCACGGTTTACGACACGGCCGGTTCGGCGGTGACGGTCCAGCTGCGCTGGGCCAAGACCGATTCCGCGTCGCTCGGGGCCGGCCATACCGACACCTGGAACATGTTCTACCAGACCGACTCGGCGGCGACCGGCACCGCCTCGGCGTGGCAGAATATAGGCATCAACTTCACCTTCGGCGCCAACGGCGAACCGAATCCGCCGGTGACGTCCGTCACCCTGGCCAATGCCACGGTGAACGGCATCCCGCTCGGCAACATCGAGCTCGCCATCGGCTCGGGCGGCGTCACCCAGTTCGCCGATCCGAACGGCAATGTTTCGGTCAACCTGCTGCAGCAGAACGGCTTCCCGGCCGGCCAGCTGAAGTCGGTGTCGGTCGACGACAAGGGCCGCGTGGTCGGCACCTATTCAAACGGCCGCACCATTGCGCTCGCCCAGGTCACCATCGCCAACTTCAGCAATCCGAACCAGCTGAAGGCGCTCGACGGCGGCGCCTACGCCGCGACCGCGGATTCGGGCGTTCCGACCTACAGCGCGACCGGCACCATCGTCGGCTCAGCGCTGGAAGGCTCCAACACCGACATCGCCGACGAATTCACCAAGCTGATCGTCACCCAGCAAGCTTATTCGGCCAATACCAAAGTCATCACCACCAGCAACGAAATGATCCGCGATCTGCTGAACATGCTGCGCTAGGCGCGGCGCGTCATCCGGCGCGGCCGATGCGATAGCGGGAATATGAGTCTGCCATGAGTCTGACCCAGGCACTGACGTCGGCGATTTCCGGCCTGCAAGCCAATCAGGCGAGTCTGGCGCTGGTGTCGTCGAACGTCGCCAATGCCAACACGCCCGGCTATATCCGCAAGACCATCAGCCAGACGGCGATGGCCGGCAGCGGCGGCGGCATCAGCGTCAACGTCGTCGGCATCCAGCGCGAGTTCGATCAATACGTGCAGCGGCAGCTCCGGGTGGAAAGCTCCGGCGCCGCCTTTGCCGACCTGCGCGCCCAGTTCTACAACCAGATCCAGAGCCTGTTCGGCACGCCGGGCGCCAGCAGTTCGCTGGAATCGATCTACAACAGTTTCACCACCGCGCTGCAGGCGCTATCGACCAGCCCGGACGACGGCGCGGCGCGCAGCGCGGTGATCGGCGCGGCGCAGCAGTTGGCGACCCAGCTCAATCAGATGAGCGGCCGGGTGCAGAGCCTGCGTGCCACGGCCGAGCTGGGGCTGGCCGACTCGGTCGCCACCGCCAACGAGGCGATGCGGCAGATCGCCGAACTGAACAAGAAGATCGCAGCGTCGTCGAGCGCCGACGGCGCCACCGCGACCATGATGGACCAGCGCGACCGCTACATCGACCAGCTGGCGCAGTTGATGGACATCAACGTCGTCCAGGGCAGCAACAACCAGGTCACGGTCTTCACCAATTCCGGCATCCAGCTGGTCGGCAACGAGGCGGCGCAGATCGCCTTCGACGCCCGCGGCAGCATGACGCCGGCCTCGCAGTGGAGCGCCGATCCGTCGCAGCGCAGCGTCGGCACCCTGACGCTGTTGTCGCCCAACGGCGGATCGATCGACCTGATCCAGAGCAACGCCATCCGCTCCGGGCAGATCGCCGCCTATATCCAGATGCGCGACCACGATCTGGTCCAGGCGCAGAGCCAGCTTGACGCCATCGCCGCCGGCATGGCGGCGGCGCTGTCGAACACGACCACCGCCGGCAGCGCGGTGACGTCCGGCGCGCAGAGCGGCTTCGATATCGACGTCAGCGGCCTGTCGGCCGGCAATACGGTCACCATCAATTACACCGATCAACTGACCAATACGGCGCGCAGCATCACGCTGGTGCGGGTCAACGATCCCTCGGCTTTGCCGCTGTCGGGCAGCGCCGCCGGCACCGCCAATGACAAGGTCTATGGCATCGACTTTTCCGGCGGCATGGGTTCGGTGCTGGCGCAGATCAACCAGGCCATCGCCAGCACCGGTCTGGTGGCGTCCAATCCGTCCGGCAACACCTTGCGCGTGCTCGACGATGGCGCCGGGAACCGCGTCGACGTCAATGGCGTGTCGAAGACCACGACCGCGACCGGCCTGGCCGGCGGCAGCTCGGAGCTTCCCTTCTTTACCGACGGCGACGCGCTTTACACCGCCGCGGTGTCCGCCTACGGCGCGCAGACCGTCGGCTTTGCCGGCCGCATCACCGTCAACAGCGCGCTGGTCGCCGATCCGTCGCAACTGGTCGCCTATGCGGCCGGCATTGCCGCCGGCGACAATACGCGGCCGAACTTCATCTACGAGCAACTGACCACCGGAACGCATGTGTTCTCGGGCAATACCGGAATCGGCACGGCGGCCGCGCCGTTTACCGGGTCGATCAGCACCTTCCTGCGCCAGGTCATCAACACCCAGGGTGAGGCGGCCAATTCCGCCAATTCCCTCAAGCAGGGGCAGGACGTGGTGATGGCTGCGCTGGAGCAGACCTTCAATGAAGGCGCCGCCGTCAATGTCGACGCGGAAATGGCCAATCTGATCACGTTGCAGAACGCCTACGCCGCCAACGCGCAAGTGCTGTCGGCGGTGAAGAACCTGTTCGACGTCTTGCTGAGGATGTGAGGACACCATGAGCGTTTCGATCAGCGGGGGGCAATCGGCCTTTCTCATTCAGCGCCTCGTGAGCATGCGGGCGCAGTTCGACGATTTGCAGCGCCAGCTCAGCACCGGCCAGAAGTCCAGCACCTATGCCGGGCTCGGTCTCGACCGCGGTGTCGCCGTGAGCCTGACCGCGCAACTGACGGCGATCAAAAGCTACGACAGCACCATCGACAACGTGTCGACCCGCATCAATCTGATGAACACCGCGCTCGGCCGCATGTCCGACATCGGCGGCGCGGTGAAGGCGGCGATGATGCAGGCCAACACCACCGGCAACAGCACCGGCACGCTGAGCGCGCAGCAGACCGCGCTGCTGTCGCTCGACGAACTGCTCGGGCTGCTCAATGTCCAGGCCGGCGACCATTATCTGTTTTCCGGCCGCGCCACCGACAAGCCGGCGGTCGCGAGCATGAACGCCATTCTCGACGGCACGGGCGCCCAGGCCGGGCTGAAGCAATTGATTGCCGAGCGCAAGCAGGCCGATCTCGGCGCCGACGGGCTCGGCCGGCTGGTGATCGACCAACCCTCCGCCACCTCGGTCGCGGTGACCGAGGATGCGGTCTCGCCGTTCGGCTTCAAGCTGGCGTCGGTTGATTCCAACCTTGCCAATGCCACGGTCGCCGGGCCGGCCGGGTCGCCGGCATCGCTGTCGATCGATCTGACCGGCCTGCCCAATGCCGGCGATACGATCACCTTGCGGTTCGATCTGCCCGACGGCACCAGCGCCAATCTGACGCTGACCGCCACCACCGATTCCCCGGCCGGTGCCAATGAATTCACCATCGGCGCCACGGCAGCCGACACGGCGGCCAGTCTGCAGGCCGCCCTGACCACGGCGACCGGCAAGCTTGCCGGCAGCGCCTTGACGGCGGCGTCCGCGGTGTCGGCGTCGGATGACTTCTTCAATGCCGACGCCAACAATCCGCCGCTGCGGGTTGACGGCCCGCCGTTCAGCAGTGCGACCGCCATGACCACCGGCAGCGCCGCCAATACGGTGATCTGGTACACGGGCGAGGCCGACAGCGGTTCGGCGCGCATGACATCGACCGCGCGTGTCGATACATCGCATGCGGTCGCTTACGGCTCCCGCGCGAGCGAAGAAGGCATCCGCACGCTGGTGCAGAATATCGCCACGCTGGCGGCGGTGACGGTGTCGGCCAGCGATCCGAATGCGGTCGAGTTGAGTTCGGCACTGAACCAGCGCCTCAGCAGCAATATCAGCAACACCTCCGGCGTTCAGACCGTCGCCAATATCCAGGCCGATCTGGCCGGCGCGCTGGGGACGATGACGGCGACCAAGGCCCGCAACGCGCAGACCAGCGCGGCGCTCCAGGACTTCCTGCACCAGATCAAAGGTGTGTCGAACGAAGAGGTCGCCGCGCAGATCCTGGCGCTGCAGACGCAGATGCAGGCGTCGATGCAGACGACGTCGATGCTGTTCCAGATCAGCCTGGTCGACTACATGTAAGGCGTGCGCAGCCCCGCCGACGGTTGCGCCGGATACAAAAAAAACGCGGCCCGGCCGCGGTTTTGTTCATTCAGGGGATGCCCGCGCGTCAGGCGCGGCCGAGCAGACCGGCGGCCAGTTCGCGGTTGATCAGGATCAGCGACGCCAGCCGGTCCGGCTGCGGGTTGGTCATGATGGTCAGCGTCTGGTTGAAGACGAACAGGCCGAGATTGGCGACATTCTGACGAACGGGAGCCGGCAAGGGGTGCTCCGGGCTCATCACCGAGGCAACGAACACCGACCACAGCTTGCGGTTATAGAGCAGGGCCGAATCGAGTTCCGGACGCTTGTCTTCCCAGCTGTCACGGATCGCCTGAAGCCGGGCCGCTGCGCTCAGCAGCAGGTCGGCTTCCAGGTCACGCGGACTTGCGGTCTGTTTCGCGATCTTGCCGTAGGCCGTTGCCGCGTGTCGCATTGTCGAGCAGTCCCTTTTCGTAGGCAATGAGGGTCTTGGCGCTCTTGAGCGCCTTGTACATGTCGCCGGCCAGGATGTGGTTGCTCACCTCAACGACCAGCGCCCAGGCGCTCGGCGCTGCCTTCACCAGGTCGTGCATCAGGGCGAAATAGGTGTCGTGCTGCGAGCGCGGATCGCGCGACGTGTACATCAACTGGACGGCGAGATAGATGCGCTTGGCGGGCGTATCGGCCATCGCCGGCGTCATGATGTCTTTCTCGCGCAAAATCGGCGCGTCGCCTTCGATCAGGAGCCGCGTGCGCTGGCCGCCATTGGTGATCAGCGATTCGCCGACGATGAAACGCTCGCCCGGCTTGAGTTCGACTTTCAGGCCCATCCGATTTCGCTCCTCGCGTCCCGCGGCCGTCACCCGTGCCGCGCAAGAAGCCCTGCGCGCTCAGGCCGCCGCGTCTATTGAAACAGCTTCAGCACGTTCTGGTCGGCCTGAGACGCCAGCGACAGGGCGGTGGTCGACAATTGCTGCCGGGTTTGCAGCGCCAGCAGGTTGGCGCCTTCTTCGTTGCTGTCGGCCAGCGTCAGCCCATCGGCGCCGCTTTGCAAGGTGTTGATCATCGCCTTGGTGAAGTCCTGGCGGATCTGCACGGTCTGCAGGTCCGAGCTCAGCGCCTGCGACTGCGAGCGCAAGGTGATCAGCGCGGTCGCCAGTTCGGTGGCGGCGGCGGAAATATTCGTCATGTCGCCCCAGTTGTTGGCCGCGGCAGCGACGGCAAGGTCGCCGCCCGTGGTGTTGTTGACACCCGCGATCGTCACCGAGGACGTCCCGGTTTCGTTCAGCGTGATGGTCAGGCTGCTGCCGCCGAGAAGATTGATGCCGTTGATGCCGGAATCGGCGGCCAACTGATCGATCTGGGTGCGCAGGGTGTTGAACTGCGCAGCCAGATTGGCGCGCACCGTGGTGTCGGTGGTCTGCTGGGCCTGCGAGGTCAGCGACTGCGCCGACTGCACCAGCTTGGTCATCGCCGTGATGCCGTTGTTGGCGGCCTGGATGGTGTTGATGCCGGTCGACATGGTGTCGAGCAGGGCGTTGAGGTCGTTGGCGCGGACCGTCAGGCCCTGGGCGGTGAAGAAATTGATCGGATTATCGAGCGCGGAATTGACGCGCTTTCCGGTCGCCAGCCGGTTCTGGGTCTGCGTGATCAAATTTGCGGTCTGCTGCAATTGGAGCAGGTTCCCACGAACGCCGCTCGAAAGAACAATGTCACTCATGGCAGACTCCTTGCCTGCGGAAGGTCAATCTCTAACGTGCGATAATGAATTATTAGGGTTGATAGATCGTTAAGATCGGCACCCGTTTACCCGCCCTTAACCATAACTTTGCGGGCCATAAAAAAACGGCGGCCCCGGGGGCCGCCGTTTTCCGTTCGTGATTTCGGATACTTAGCCGAACAGACGCAGGACGCTCTGGTCCGCCTGCGAAGCCAGGGACAGAGCCGTCGACGACAGCTGCTGACGGGTCTGCAACGCCAGCAGGTTGGCGCCTTCCTCGTTCGAATCGGCGAGGGTGAGCGAGTCGGCACCGGCCTGCAGGGTGTTGATCATCGACTTGGTGTAGTCCTGACGGATCTGAACGACCGACAGGTTCGAGCTCAGCGTCTGACCCTGCGAACGCAGCGTGGTCAGAGCGGCAGTCAGATCGTCCGACGCCGCGGTGATGTTGGCGGACGTCGCCCAGTTGCCCGCCGCGTTGGCGATCGCAAGATCGCCGCCAACGGTGTTGTCGACACCCGACACGGTCGTGTCGGAGGTGCCGGATTCGTTCAGGGTCACGGTGAGGTCGTCACCGTTCAACAGGTTGATGCCGTTGAAGCCCGAGTCGCCAGCCAGCTGATCGATCTGGGTCAGCAGGGTGTTGAACTGGGTCGCCAGACCGGCGCGGACGTCGGTATCCGAGGTCTGCTGAGCCTGCGACGCCAGCGACTGAGCCGACTGCACAAGCTTGGTGATCGCGGTGATACCGTTGTTGGCCGCCTGAATGGTGTTAACGGCGGTGGCCATCGAATCCAGCAGGTTGTTCAGATCGCCGGCGCGGTTGCTGAGGCCTTGCGCGGTGAAGAAGTTGTTCGGGTTATCGAGAGCGGAGTTGACGCGCTTGCCGGTAGCAAGCTTGCCTTGCGTGGCAGTGATGAGGGTGGAGGTCTGCTGGAGCTGAAGAAGGTTGGAGCGGACGCCCGCCGAGAGAACAATACCGGCCATCTTGAAGTACCTTTCTGGTTCGATTTGCCATACTGGCAATGTCTGGTTCGATCCGAAGATCGAGCGATGTGATCGCACACGGAACCAAACGCCCCGTAAAAAGACATGGTTAACAGGAGGTCACCATGGCGTTTGGCGTCCCGGCGCGGGCTTATGGATTTTTAACGCTGCCGCCGTAATCTTGGGGCCGGTAAAGGACCAGGTTATGTCGTCGATCAGCAATGCATCACGGGCCGTCGCGCCCCCGAACTGGCTCGAGGACGCCTATACGTCGATCGAGACCGCCAAGAAGAACAATGGCGGGCTTATGGGCATGCTGGAATCCGCGCGTGGCGGCAACAGCATCAAGGCGTTTCTGAAGCGCAGCGCCACCAACGCCACCAACCTCGCTTTGATCACGCAGAACGGCATCGGCAATGCCGGCGCTTTGGTCTCGCAGCTGGCGCAGCAGAACATGGAGCGCCGCAACGCCGAGACGATGAAGAAGGTGATGGCCGACCTGATGGAGTCGAGAAACCGCGTCAAGGCGGAGAACGTTCTCGACTCGATGATCTACTTCAACGACGGCTCGACCATCGACACCAACAACAACATCCGCACCACGCCGAACGGCACGCAATACGATACGGTCACCGGCGCGCTTTATGTCGATCCGCTGTCGATCATCCAGATGGCCAACGGCGCCTATCTGGACACCAAGAACAACATCATGACCATGGGCGACGGCACCCGGATCGATATCAACACCGGCCTCAAGATCGAGGTCACGGCCTAGCGGCCTCAGCCGCTCGCCCGGTTTCCTGATAAAACTAGAGCGTGCGGCTGATCGCCATCGGCTGGCTGGCCTTGCTGGCCGGCGCATTGGCGCGGCCGGTGGCGCCATAGGTCGAGGGCGCCTGCTTGCGGGCGAACTCGCCGGCGACGCCGCGGATGATGCCTTCCGACACCGCATGCGCGGTTGCCAGCACCATCAGATTGTCCTGCAGCAGCGCCTGGAACGCGTCGTGGCGCTGGCGCAGCGTATCGAGCGCCTCGGGCAGGGAGGCGGCAATGATGGTCCGCGCGGCCTTCACGCGCTCGCTCTCGACCGCGTAATGATGGGCCAGTTCGCCTTTGGACTGCTCGAGGTCGGCGGCATCGCGCAGCCGGCCGTTGCGCACGCGGGCGGACTCCTCCGAGACGGTCTGCTCGAGCCGGTCCATGATGCGGTGCAGGTTGGCGATGGCGCGCTCGGCTTCGCTGACATTGGCGATCGGCGGTGCGCCGGGAATCTGGGCGGGGAGTTGCCGGCTCATTGGATTTTCTCCTGGCGGATGATCTTGTCCGAAAACCGGTTCCCACTTTTCGGGATCATCCGCGTATCTCCTGCTGCGCGATCAGCGTCTTGTAGACCTCATTGGCGATGCCGAGGCCGCCGGCCTTGGCGAAGGACCGGGAATATTCGTCGGTGAGGAAGGAGCGCCAGACGCCGGTGGCGCCGCTGCCGCCGAACGGTCCGTCGCCCTCGATGCCGGTGAACATCTGCTGGAACATGGTGTTCAGGAACACCGCCTCGAAATCCTCGGCCGAGGCTTTGGCCTTGGCGTTGGTCGAGCCGTCCAGTTTCTGGGCGGCGACCTGCGCCTTGGCCTGGAGCATGTCGAGCGCGTTGGAGCTGGCGCCGGGCAGCATGACGGCACTGGTCATCACATCACCTCGATGTCGGCCTGGATGGCGCCGGCGGCCTTGATCGCCTGCAGGATCGAGATCAGGTCGCGCGGGCCGATACCGAGCGCGTTCAGTCCGTCGACCAGTTGTTGCAGCGACACGCCTTCGCGGACCACCGCCAGCTTCTTGCCGTCTTCCTGCACACCGACCTGGGTGCGCGGCACCACCACGGTCTCGCCGCGGCGGGAGAACGGGTTGGGCTGGCTGACCTCCGGCGTCTCGGTGATGGTGACGGTGAGGTTGCCCTGCGCCACCGCGACCATCGAGACGCGGACGTCGCGGCCCATGACGATGATGCCGGAGCGCTCATCGATCACGATCTTGGCGGCGAGGTCGGGCTCGACCAGAAGCTGTTCGACTTCGGTCAGCAGCGCGATCACGTTGCCGCGGTACTGCTGCGGGATGGTGATGCCGACGGTACCGGGATCGAGCGGTTCGGCCGTCGGCACGCCGATGAAGTCGTTGATCGCCGCGGCAATGCGCTTGGCGGTGGTGAAGTCGGGATTGCGCAGCGCCATGCGCAACTGGCTGAGCCGGTTCAGGGTGAATTCGATTTCGCGCTCGATCAGCGCGCCGTTGGAGATGCGGCCGACGGTCGGCACGCCGCGCACGATCTTGGCGGCTTCGCCTTCGGCCTGGAAACCGCCGATCGCCACCGATCCCTGGCCGACCGCGTAGACATTGCCGTCGGCGCCGAGCAGCGGCGTCACCAGCAGCGTGCCGCCCTGCAGGCTCTTGGAATCGCCGAGCGCCGAGACGGTGACGTCGATGCGGGTGCCCTGGGTGCCGAACGGCGGCAGGTTGGCGGTCACCATCACCGCGGCGACGTTGCCGGTACGCAGCGTCTGGCCGCGGATGTTGACGCCGAGGCGTTCCAGCATCGCGGTCAGCGACTGCTTGGTGAAGGGAATGTTGTTGAGCGTGTCGCCGGTGCCGTTGAGACCGACCACCAGCCCGTAACCGATCAACTGGTTCTGGCGCACGCCCTCGATATTGGCGAGGTCCTTGATGCGCGAAGCCGCCCCGGCGTGAACCGGGACCAGCAGCGTGGCCAGCAACACAAAACAGCGTACCGCGGCGGATGCGGCCTTGAACGTCTTCGTCATCACTGCTCCCCAATGTGACGTATGACTTGGCCATCTCCCTTGCGAGCCGCGTGCCAACCGTGCCGACAGGAGCAAGCGTTTGACAAAGCTTTAGATTTTTCGCTGGCGCCGACGCAGGCGGCGGTCCGGCGACCGGCACGAAACGCCGCTCCGGCAAATTTTGCCGGGACATTTACCTGGGATTAACCATAGCGGCTCAGGCTTCACCGGTATTCGGGGACCGATCATTTCGGTTGAGGGGTCGATTGCCATGCGCATCTACGGGCCGAATGGAGCCGCACGGGCGTCCGCGCCGGCCGCTGCGCGCCGGTCGGGCGGCGGCACCTTCGCGGTCGGCGAACAGGAGTCGCCGCACAATTCCACCGCCGCCGGCTCGTTGCGCTCGATCTCGACCGTCGATGCCCTGATGGCGTTGCAGGGGGTCGAGGACCCGGCCGAGCGCAAGAAGCGCGGCGTCGCCAAAGGGCGCAACGCCCTCGACGTGCTGGACAAGCTCAAGCTCGGCCTGCTCGACGGCAGCGTCGACGGTCCGACGCTGGCGCGGCTCAAGGTGGCGGCCGATGGCCTGACCGAGACCACCGGCGACCCGGAACTCGACGGCGTCCTGGGCGAAATCGACCTCCGGGTCGCCGTCGAACTGGCCAAAGCCGGCTTCCGCTAGCCGGGAAGCGCCTCCGGGACCGGCTTCTCACGCCGAAGTCATTGCGCCGTCACACAAATCTGGCTTTAACACCATCCGTACTCGGATATTGTCCGGCTGCTTGCGCCCGTATATAAGCCTGCCGCATGCCGGGGGTGGACTGCTCTTTCTAAGAACATAAAAAGACAGGGGTCGGTGGGATGTTGGCGAAAACAAAGAATTATCAGCCATCCGACAAGGAGCCGTTCATGAATGAACGGCAGCGGGACTATTTCCGCACCAAGCTGCTCGCATGGCGCGAGGACATCCTCAAGGAAGCCAAGGAAACGCTCCTGCACCTGCAGGAGGAGAACCAGAATCACCCCGATCTCGCCGATCGCGCCTCGTCGGAAACCGACCGGGCGATCGAGCTGCGGGCAAGGGACCGCCAGCGCAAGCTGATCTCCAAGATCGACGAGGCCTTGGCCCGCATCGACGACGGCACCTACGGCTATTGCGAGGAGACCGGCGAGCCGATCTCGCTGCGCCGGCTGGAAGCCCGCCCGATTGCCACGCTGTCGGTCGAGGCGCAGGAACGCCACGAGCGCCGCGAGCGCGTCTACCGCGACGACTGAGGGCAGAGCGCTTTCTCACGCGCAACGGATTTCGGAATGGCCGGGCATTGTCCCGGCCATTTTGTTTTGCGAGATTTCGCCGCGAGCTTTGTATCCGGGGACGGCCATGGCCAAGGCGCTGCGCAAGACACGTACCGATCTGCACAAGGACGGCAGCATCAAAGCCAAAGGCACGACGCGCGATGGCGAACTGGATGGCTACTGGGAGTGGTTTCGCAAAGACGGGTCGCTGATGCGCTCCGGCCATTTCGACAACGGCAAACAGGTCGGCGAATGGACCACCTATGATGACAAGGGCAAGCCGTACAAGGTGACCCACTTCAAGTAGGCGCAGATAAAAACGAACACGGCCTCCAGCAGGGGAGCTACTAGAGGCCGTGTCGTTGAACGCTGTCGTCCGCTCGCGAGACGAAAGACAGCGCGGGAGCTCGTCCGGTCAGGCGACCGGCGGGAAACGCGTCTTTCCGGTCAGAACGGCAGGATCACGTCCAGCACCTGCTGGCCGTAACGCGGCTGCTGCACGTCGGTGATCTGGCCGCGGCCGCCATAGGCGATGCGGGCCTGGGCGATCTTCGAGGAGTCGATGGTGTTGTCGCTCTCGATGTCTTCCGGGCGGACCACGCCGGCGACGATCAGTTCGCGGATTTCGAAGTTGACCCGGATCTCCTGGCGGCCCTCGATCACCAGATTGCCGTTCGGCAGCACTTGCGTCACGACGCCGGCGACATTGGTCTGCAGGGCTTCCTGGCGGTTGACCGAGCCCTTGCCGTCGGACGAGGAGGTCGAGTCGGCGGTGAACAGGCGCGTCGGCAGCGCCGAGCCGAGGATCGGCAGCTTCTGCTTGCCGAAGAAGTTTTCGACGCCGGAGTCTTCGTTGTTGGTGCGGCTGCGCTGCGTCTCGTTGGCGATATTGGCCTTGTCGGTGATGTTGACCTTGACCGTGAGAATGTCGCCGATCTGGTGCGCGCGCTGATCCTTGAAGAAGGCGCGCGAGCCGTTCCGCCACAGCGAGTTCGGATTGTACGAGGCGGGCATCGCCGCGGGCATCGGCATCTGCACCGGCTTGTAGCCCGGCCGCGCGGTCGGATTGTCGACCGCCGACAGTGGCGGCTGCTGGCCGATGTTCTTGATGCGGTCCATGGCGGCACAGCCACCGAGCATTGAGGCCGCCATCGTGGCCAGCATCGCGCGCCGCATCGCAGAAGGGATCGTCATGGGTTTCACTTTCACAAAAGAGCGCTGTTGTCGAAGACGGACTGTTATCGCGTGGCGTTTCGGGTGGCGGTGCGGGACGGCGCCAGATTGGCGGCCAGCCGCGGCGACGTGGTGTTGATGACGACACGGCCCGGACCGACCACCAGGCCCTGCACCGTGCGCTTGGATTGCTCGTTGAGGATGCTGATGACGTCGCCTTCGGCGCCGGACTCGGTCGCCTTGCCGCGCACCGTCAAGGTCACGCCGGGCACCTGGTAGAGCATCGTCACGGTCTCGCCGCGCTGCACCAGTTCCGGCTTCGTCAGGTCGGCGCTGCGCAAGGGCCGTCCGGCCGGCAGCGCATTGCGGGCGGCTAGGCCGACCGCGCGTTCGGGATCGGACACCGCGTCGCGGCCGATGTCGGTGCGCGGCCGGCGTTCGACGACCAGATCCGACATCTTGATGATGCCGCCGCGCTCGATCGCATGCAGCAGTGTCACGACTTCGGCGGTGGCGACGGCGCGGCCGTAAAGCCGCAGCAGGCCGCGGTCGGCGGCGCCAGTCGGCAGTTCGAGCGTGGCCTCGAAACGGCCGCTGCGGCTGTCGAGGGTGATGCGCGACACCCGCGGCTCGCCGCGGGCGGTCGGCTCGACATGGATCGCGCGCAGTTCGCGCTCGAAGGTGATGGCAATGCTCTTCGCATCGCCGAGATTGTGCTGGGCGGCCAGCGCCTCGGCGACGGCGGTTTCGATGTCCGCGGCCGTAATGGTCCGGCTGGCGCGCGTCACCGTCACTTCGTAGACGCCGCGCGGATCGAGGCCGACCAGCGCGTGGCTGCGCACCGCTTCGATCACGGCGTCGGCCGACACCGTGCCGGTCGAGCCGAGATCGGGGGCGCGGAAGATCGGCACCCGGGCGATCACGCCGGCATGGTCGACCAGGTCGCCGATGCGCACGACATCGCCGGTGACCAGCGCCTGCGACCGCAGCACCGGCCGGATCGGCTCGAGCGTGGATTGGGCGGCGGCCGCTCCGGCGAAGGCGGCGAAGGCAACGCAGCCGAGGGTGAGGGCGCGGATCATCGGTCTAGCCTCGCATCATGTTCGATGTGGAGGAGAGCATCTGGTCGGCGGCGGTGATGACTTTGGAATTCATCTCATAGGCGCGCTGCGCGCCGATCAAATTGGATATCTCGGTGACCGCCTCGACATTGGCCTGCTCGAGGTTGCCCTGCTGGAGGTCGCCGGCGCCGTCGGTGGCGGGCAGGCCGTCCTGCGGCGGGCCGGAGGCCGGCGACTCGGTGAACAGATTGTCGCCGACCGCGACCAGACCGGCCTGGTTGATGAAGCGCGTCAGCGTGATCTGGCCGATCACCGTCGGCGTGGTGGTGCCCTGCGGCGTCACCGACACCTGGCCCTGCGGATTGATCGAGAGGCCGGTGGCGTTCTGCGGCACCGACAGGCCGGGCGACACCACATTGCCCTGGGCATTGACGATGCGGCCTTGCGCGTCGAGCTGGAACGAGCCGTCGCGGGTGTAGCCGTAGGTGCCGTCGGGCATCTGGATCTTGAAGAAGCCGTCGCCGCGGATGGCGATGTCGAGGCTGGAGCCGGTTTGCGCCAGCGTGCCCTGCGTCATCAGCCGCGGCGTGCCGACGGTCTTGACGCCGCCGCCGAGATCGATGCCGACCGGGAGGATATTGCCCTGCGCCGAAGTCTGCGTGCCGATGCGGCTGACGTGTTCGTACAGCAGATCCTGAAACTCGACCCGCTGGCGCTTGTAGCCGGTGGTGCGCATGTTGGCGATGTTGTTGGAGATGACCTGAACATTGAGCTCCTGGGCCCTCATGCCGGTCGCGGCGGTGTGCAGTGCGCGCATGGTCTATGATCCCTTGGGCTTAGTGCGGTACGTCGGCGAGCTTGGTGATCGACGACGAGCTCAGTTCGTGCTGCTGCTGCAGCAGCGTGGCGATCTGCGTGTAGCTGCGGGTGATCTCGATCATGCGCGTCATCTCGATGACGCCCTGCACGTTCGATTTCTCCAGCGCGCCCTGGATGATGCGCGACTGGGTGGTCGGCGCGGGCTGCGAACCGTCGGCGGTCTTGAAGGTGCTGCTGCCGTCCTTCTGCATCTGGCGGACGTCGCCGAATTCGACCATGCGCAGCTTGCCGCGCAGCGAGTCGGTATTCTCGGCGCCTTCGCGCACGCTGACGGTGCCGTCGGTGCTGATGGTGATCTGGCGGTCGTTCGGCTGCAGCCGGATCGGGCCGGCATCGCCGAGCACCTGATGGCCTTCGCTGGTGACCAGTTCGCCCTGGGCATTGATCTGGAACGAACCGTTGCGCGTGTAGCGCTCGCCGCGCGGCGTCTGCACGGCGAGGAAGGCCTTGCCGTCGATGGCGACGTTGAGCGGATTGCCGGTCTGGTCGGTCGGGCCGGCGCTGAGGTCGTGCCAGGTGCCGCGGTCGCGCACGAAGCTGACGCGGTTGCCGGCGCCGGCGGTGCGCGCGGCCGAGGACAGGTATTCCTCGAACAGCGAGCCGTCGGCCTTGAAGCCGGTGGTGTTGATGTTGGCGATATTGTTCGCGACCACATCCAGTTCGCGGCCGAGCGCGACCTGCCGTGACAGTCCGATCAGAAGTGCGTTCTGCATCGGTAACTCCCCTGAGTGTCGGCCAAGGCCCGCCCTCCCGAGGCCGGTCTTCGCCGAAGTCTGGCCACTGGCTCTCCCAAGCCGGCGGCTGTCAGGGGTATTGCAGCCGCCGTGCCAACTCAGAAATATAAACGATTATAGATATTTAGCTAAAAACGGGGCCGATTTGCACCGGCAACAATGACCCTCTGGAAAGGCCAACCCGGCAAAAGATACCGCCTTCCGGAACTTCGGAAAGTATCTGTTAACCATACCGACCTACCTTTGCCGGGGGCGCGTGGTTGAGCATTTCAGGCACGGCACGTGAAGCGGCACCGATCGCCGGCCCGGCCCGACGTGCGAACCGAGGACTTTCATGGCAAAGGCGAAAAAGGCGGCTCCGGACGACAAGCCCGAGGGAGAATCCGAACAGCCGGTCAAAGCAAAGCGGAAGCTGTCGTTAAAACTGATCATCATCGCCGTGGCCGGTCTGGCTGTGCTGGGCGGCGGCGGTTACGGCGGATACAAGTTCTTTGCCGGCGCCGCGGTCCCCGAAGCGCCCAAGGAAGCCGCGGCCAAACCGGCGGTGTTCGTCGATCTGCCCGACGTGCTGGTCAATCTGTCGAATACCGGCGGCGACCGCACCCAGTATCTCAAGGTCAAGATCGTGCTGGAACTGCCGGATGCGGCGCTGGTGGCGCAGATCCAGCCGCTGATGCCGCGGGTGATGGACGCCTTCCAGACCTATTTGCGCGAACTGCGCGCGACCGATCTCGACGGCTCCGCCGGTCTCTACCGGCTCAAGGAAGAACTGACCCGCCGCGTCAATGTCGCGGTCGCGCCCAACCACATCACCGCCGTGTTGTTCAAGGAGATCGTCGTTCAATAGGCGGCGAAGGGGCGTATGGCGAACAACAACCAGATCGACGAAGACGCATTGGCCGCCGAATGGGGCGTGGCGCTGGAGGCCGAATCCGGCGCCGGTGCGGCGGTCGATTTTGCCGCCAACGCCGGCGACGACCAGGCGGCGGCGCAATGGGCGGCAGTCGCCGATGACGGTCCCGGGCAGGGCGGCAAAGGCGGCGCCGAGCGCATCCTGCATCAGGACGAGATCGACAGCCTGCTCGGCTTCAGCATGGCCGACGTCGCGCTCAACGACAATTCCGGCATCCGCGCCATCATCGACTCGGCGATGGTGTCCTACGAGCGCCTGCCGATGCTGGAGATCGTGTTCGACCGCTTGGTGCGGTTAATGACGACCTCGCTGCGCAATTTCACCTCCGACAATGTCGAGGTCTCGCTCGACCGCATCACCTCGGTGCGGTTCGGCGACTATCTCAATTCGATTCCGCTGCCGGCGATCCTGGCCGTCTTCAAGGCCGAGGAATGGGACAATTTCGGCCTCGCCACCGTCAATTCCAGCCTGATCTATTCGATCATCGACGTGCTGCTCGGCGGCCGCCGCGGCCAGAGCTCGACGCGGGTCGAGGGCCGGCCCTACACGACCATCGAGACCAATCTGGTCAAGCGCATGATCGAGATCGTGCTCAACGACGCCGAACTCGCCTTCAAGCCTTTGTCGCCGGTCAAGTTCAACATCGACCGGCTCGAGACCAATCCCCGTTTCGCGGCGATCTCGCGGCCGGCCAACGCGGCCATCCTGGTGCGGCTGCGCATCGACATGGAAGACCGCGGCGGCAATATCGAGCTGCTGCTGCCTTACGCCACCATCGAGCCGATCCGCGCCGTCCTGCTGCAGATGTTCATGGGCGAGAAGTTCGGCCGCGACACGATCTGGGAAGGCCATTTGGCCACCGAGATCGGCCAGGCGCAGATCGCCGTCGACGCCGTGCTGTACGAGCAGCGGCTGCCGCTGCGGCGGATGATGAATCTCAAGGTCGGCGACACGCTGATGCTGGACCTCAAGCCGGACGCGCTGGTGACGGTGCGCTGCGGCGACGTGCCCTTGACCGAGGGCCGCATGGGCAAGGTCGGCGACCGCGTCGCCGTGCGCGTCGCCAAGGCGCTGCGCCGGCCGCGCACCACCTACGCCATGTTCGAAAAAGCCGACGAACCCAATAATCGAATGGAGACGCCGTGAGCTTTCATTACGGGTTCCTGGTCGAAAGCCTGGTCGCAGTCCTGCTGCTGATGACCATTCTTTACTGCGTGCGGCTCAACAAGCAGCTGCGTCTGCTCAAGGCCGACGAACAGTCGCTGCGCGCCACCATTTCCGAACTGATCACCGCCACCCAGATCGCCGAGCGCGCCATCGGCGGGCTCAAGTCGACCATGCGTGAGGGCGAGCAGACGCTGAACGAACGTCTGGCGCGCAGCGAGCAGATTTCGGGCGAGATCGAGCGCCAGCTGGGCGCCGGCGAAGCCTTGCTGGCGCGGCTGATCCGTATCACCGGCGCCGCGCGCGGCGCCGAGGAGCCGGAAGCCAAACCCGACAAGCCCGACGCCAGATCGGTGGCGGCGGCGGCGCAAGCCTTTGCCGAGCGGATGCGGGTGCGGGCAGGCGGTCAACCGGGCGGTCTTGCGGCATGATGTGGCGGGCGCGCGAACTGCGGCTGATCCCGATCGTGCTGTTTGCCACGATCTGCCTGTTCGGCCTGAAAATGTCAGGTCTGGTGTTCGAAGGCGGCTATACGCTGGCCGAGCGGATGCAGGGCCTGCACAAGACCGACATGACGGTGACGCCGGCGGCAACGGTGCCGGCCTATCCCAACATCATTGTCGCCGACCAGCAGGTTCCGACGCTGGACGCGGGTCCCAAGCAGTCTTGGGCGCAGGAAATGTTCAATTACGCCGACAAGGGCAAAGGCGACGTCACCGGTTCGGTCGGCGGCGGCGGCGGCGGCGGCGACAAGCCGGCCGCCCCGCCGCTGAAGACCAGCGACAAGCCGCCCGAGGCGCCGAAGTTGCAGGTCGCCGGCTCGGCCTATCCGCTTGAGGTCGGAAAAATCACCCCGCCCGGCGAGCGCGCCGTGCTCGAGCGGCTGCAGGAGCGGCGCATCGAGCTGGACACCCGCAACCGCGACATCGACATGCGCGAAAGCCTGCTCAAGGCGGCCGAGCAACGCGTCGAGGCCAAGGTGGCCGAGCTGAAGGCGGTGGAAGCCCGCGTCAATGCCGCCATGGGGGCGCGCGAAACGCAAGATCTGCAGCGCTTCAAAAGCATCGTCTCGATGTATGAAAACATGAAGGCAAAAGAAGCGGCGCGGATCTTCGATCGGCTGGATATGACCATCCTGGTCGACGTCGCCACCGCGATGAACACGCGGCGGATGTCGGAAATTCTGGCGCAGATGACCCCGGAATCCGCCGAGAAGCTCACCGTTGCGCTCGCCAACCGCGCCAACGCCACGGTGCTGCCGCAGGGGCAGGATCAACTGCCGAAGATCGAAGGCCGGCCCGGCAATTGAACGCCGCTACGTAATGTCGGGGTCGATGCGGGCGACCTTGCGCTTGCCCTGCCATATCTCGATCGCCTGACCATCGAGCAGTTGTTTCGCCTCGATCAGCGCGGCGTCGTCGTCCGGACATCGGTGATCCCGTGACGGTCCGTCGATGCGGCCGTCGGCCGATAAGAAATAGAACCGATAATCACGCATCACGCACTTCAAATGCATGCCAGGCGCCAGCGCCACGGCTTTATAAACCGAGAATACAAGGACACCGTATTACGGCAGCCCCGCACCGTCCGTCGGGTACCATACGCATCTCGATGCGTCATAGCGTCTTGCAGCCTGCGGCAGGGGAGAATTAGCTCTATATCGCGCATAAGTTTGCTATCGAACATACCCCTACCTATATGCATGTCATCACTGGTTCGCATCGAGGCGCCAGTGGCTGAGAGACGCGACCGCGCTCCCGCCTTCAAGGCAGGAGAACCGCGTGTGACCCATTCCGCCAATCGCCTGCTCGCATCGTTGCCGGCGTCGGTCTTCGCTGCGATCGAGCCGCACCTTAAACTGGTGGCGTTGAATCTTGGCGACGTCCTGGCGGAGGCCGGCAGCGCCGTGAAACTGGTCTATTTCCCGCATACCGGGATCATCTCGCTGGTGGTCGAGTTGACGAGCGGCCAGATGATCGAAACGGCGATGGTCGGCCGGGACGGCGTCATGAATGCGTCGGCCGCGCTCAACGGCAAGATGTCGTTGAACAAGGCCGTCGTGCAACATGCCGGCGTTGCTTCTGCGATCAGCGTCGACCGGCTGGCCGACGTCGCCGACGAGGTCAAAGCGCTGCGGACGCTGCTGGTCCGGCATGGTCAGGTGCTGCTGGCGGAATCCCAGCAGTCGGCCGCCTGCAACGCCAGCCATCATGTCGAAGCCCGCATGTGCAAGTGGCTGCTGCGGATGCGCGACCTGGCCGGCAACGACGATCTGACGCTGACCCAGGAATTCCTGGCGCAGATGATCGGGGTGACGCGGCCGAGCGTGACGATTGTCGCGAACGCGCTGCAGAAAGCCGGGTTGATCCGGTACCGGCGCGGCAACATCCGGATCCTCGATGTCGCCGGTCTTACGGAGGGCGCCTGCGAGTGTTACGGCATCGTCAAGAACCACCACGAATGGATGCTGGCGCCCCGAAAATCCGCCAGCACCAAGCCGCCGGCCGCAGGACGCTAGCGCACACCAGGTGAGGGCGCTTCCGAGCAGGTGCCTGCCGGTGCCGGCCCGCGCGCCTACTCGGTTAAGGCGACGTTAAACGCCGAACTTTAGGCTGCCGCGACGGGCCATCTCGGGCCTTGCGTGGAATGGCTACATGACCGCCTTGCCTTCTTGCCAGCAAGCGATGCGCGCGACTGCGTCCGCGCGGCGGCGGGCTTTGGGCTGCTTGGCGGCGCTGGGACTGCTGGCCGGCGCGCTGACGGGCGGCGCCGCCGCCGCCGGGTCCGTCAGGGGCGAGGTCAAGGTTTTCACCGACGGCGGTTACGTGCGGCTGATGTTCCGGCTCGACGAAGAGGTGGCGGCGACCGTTCGCCTCACCGGGCCAGTGATGGTCATCAACTTCAAGAAGCCGGTCGATGTCGCGGTCGATCGGATGAACGCCAGCGTCCCCGACCTCATCAGCGCGGCACGGCGCGACCCCGACGGCAGCGCCGTCCGCATCGCGCTGGCGCAGAAGGTCAAATTCAACACCATCGCCGCCGGCGAGCGGTTTTATGTCGATCTGATGCCGGAGACGTGGAGTGGTCCGGTGCCGGGCCTGCCGCAGGAGGTGCTCGACGAACTCACGCGGCGCGCGCTCGGCGCCGAACGGGAGTTGCGCCGGCAGAACGGCAGAACGAAGGAGTGGCAGCCGCCGACCATCCGCGTGCGGGTCGCCAGCCAGCCGACCTTTACCCGCTACGTGTTCGAGATGCCCGACGGCGTCAATGTTGTCCCGGATCGCGCCGAGGGCAGGTTCACGCTCAATTTCGACCAGCAGATCAAGTGGGATCTGACAGACGCCAAGGCGGCGTTGCCGACGACGCTAGAATCGATCGACGCCGAGCCGGATTTCGACTCGGTTGCGGTCAAGTTCATGCTCAATGGCCAGCCATCGGTGCGCCATTTCCGCGAAGACCGCAGCATTGTCGTCGACGTCGGCGGCGGCGGCGCCGGCGCGGCGCCGCAGTCGGTTGATCAGATCGCGGCCAAGCTCGCCGGCGCGACCGACACCGGTCCGGCCATCGCGGCGCCCGACACCGTGCCGGTAAAGGATGCGGCGTCGCCTGCGGCTCCGGCCGCTGCGGCGCCCGCGGCAAATGCACCGCCGCCGGGCAAGGCCGCCGCCATTGCCCCGGCCAGTCCTGCGGCAAAGGCGGCGGAGCTTGCGCCACCGGTCGTGCCAAAGGTTGAAGCCGCCGCGATCGTGGCGCCGAAGCTGAACCAGCAAGCGCCGAAGCCGCCCGCCGCTGTCACGCCGGCGCCGCCGATGCCGCAGGCCGATGGCGTTGTGGTCGCGACATTGACCCAGTCCGGTGACAGCCTGCGCCTGCACTTCCCGTTCGCAGCGCCAACCCCGGCCGCCGTGTTTCGCCGCGCCGACACGCTGTGGCTGGTGTTCGACAGCCCCGCGACCATCGACATCGCCGGGCTGGCCAATGACCCCAGCAAGGTGATCCGTCGCGCCACCTTCGAGCGCGCCGAGGGCGGTGCGGCGATCGTTCGTATCCACCTCGAGCGGCCGCGCCTGGCGAGCGCCGATACCGAAGGTCAGGCCTGGATCGTCAATATCGGCGACTCGGTATCCGCGCCGACCCGCGCGCTGGTGATCGCCCGCAATATTCTCGGCAAAGGCCGCGCCAGCATCGTCATCCCCTTCGACGATCCGGCCAGGCTGCATCGCCTCAGCGATCCCGTTATCGGTGATCGGCTGATGGTGGTCACCGCGCCGGCGCCGGCGCGCGGCTTTCTGAAAGCGCAGAACTTCGTCGAGTTGCAGGCGCTGCCGTCGACCCACGGCGTGGTGCTGCAGCCGGTGGCCGACGACGTCGCCGCCGAACTGAGCAGCGACAAGATCACCGTCAGCCGGCCTGGCGGGCTGGCGATTTCGTCGACCGCGCTCAGTCCGGAGCAGACCGTGTCGGGTCTGCGCGCCACGACATTCGACCCTCAGGTGTGGGGCTATGATCGCGAGGCGCCGTATACCGACCGGCAAGCCGAACTGATCCGGACCGCCGCTGCGGCGCCGGACGTCAGGCGCCAGCAGGCGCGGCTCAATCTGGCCCGCTTCTACCTTGCACGCGAGATGGGCGCTGAAGCGAAGGCCGTGCTCGATGTCGCGCAAGCCGAACAAGGCGGCGGCGACGACGACGTCACCGGCAGCATCCTCAAGGCCATCGCCGACGTGATGCTGGAGCGGCCGGACGAGGCGCTCAAGGTATTGGCTGCTCCGCACGTCGGACAACAGCAGGATGCGCCGCTCTGGCGCGCGGTCGCCCAGGCGCGGCAAGGCAAGTGGTCGGAAGCGCGCGAAGGCTTCAAGAGCGCAGAAGCGATGATGGCGGTGCTGCCGATCGAATTGCAGCGAATGGTGATGCAGGAGGCGCTGCGCGCCAGTATCGAGGTGCACGACTTCTCAGGTGCCGCGCGTCTGGTCAACGAGCTGGAGACCGTCGGCGTGCCGCACGCGCAGGAGCCGGCAGTCGCGGTGCTGGCCGGCCGGCTGTACGAGGGCATGGGCCGCATCGAGGATGCGCTGGCGCAATATCGCTCGGCCGCCACGTCGCGAGACCGGCGCGCCTCCGCGCAGGGCCGGTTGCGCGAGGTGGCGCTGGAATTCGGCAATGGCAATATGCCGCGCGAGACCATGATTCACGAGCTGGAGACGCTCGCCACCATCTGGCGCGGCGACGAGACCGAGACTGAAAGCCTGAAGCGGCTGGCCAGCCTTTACACCCAGGATGGCCGCTATCGCGATGCCTTTCGTGTGATGCGCACGGCGCTGCGCACCAATCCCAATTCGGATATGACCCGCAAGATCCAGGACGAGGCGGCGTTGACTTTCGATGCCTTGTTCCTGGACGGGAAAGGCGATGCGCTGCCGCCGGTCGAGGCGCTCGGGCTGTTCTACGACTATCGCGAACTGACGCCGATCGGACGGCGCGGCGACGAAATGATCCGCCGGCTGGCGGGACGGCTGGTGGCGGTCGACCTTCTCGATCAGGCGGCCGAACTGCTGCAGCACCAGGTTGATCACCGGCTGCAAGGCGCGGGGCGCGCCCAGGTCGCCACCAAGCTCGCGACCATCTATCTGATGAACCGCAAGCCGGACCACGCGCTGGCGACGCTGCAAAAGACCCGCAGCGCCGAACTGGCCAATGAGTTGCGCGAGCAGCGGCTGTTGCTGGAGGCGCGGGCGCTGGCCGATATCGGCCGTCACGATCTGGCGCTGGAACTGGCCAACAGCGTCGACGGCCGTGAGGCCATACGGCTGCGCGCGGATGTGCTGTGGAAGGCCAGGCGCTGGCGCGAGGCGGCCGAGCAGGTCGAACTGCTCTATGGCGAGCGCTGGCGCGATTTCACGCCGCTCACCGAGACCGAGCGCGCCGACATCCTGCGGGCGGCGATCGGTTATGCGCTGGGCGAAGAACCGATCAGCCAGGCGCGGCTGCGGGACAAATACGCGGCCAAGATGGTGGAAGGCCCGGATCGTCGCGCCTTCGATATTGTCAGCGCGCCGATCGGCGTCCGCAACGCCGAGTTCCAGGCAGTCGCCAGCCGCGTTGCCGGCGTTGACACGCTGGAAGCCTTCTTGAGCGACATGCGTAAGCGCTATCCGGATCAGTTGTTGCCCGCCGCTGCACCGGCACCGCCGCCAGCGGCCGCCATCCCGGCGGTACCGGCCGCTCCCGCAGCGGTGACGCCGCCGCGGCCTGACAACTCGACCTCGGCGGTGCCGCCGCCACCCGTGCCGGCCGGCGAGCCGCTCAGGCCGGATCCGGCGCCGACCGGATCGATCCGTACGCCGCGGCCGCGGCCGGTCACCGCCAGCCGCTGAGTGCGAGACGGAGTCCGGGCGTGATTTACGTTCCGTAGCTCTGGATCAGCGAGCCCGCCACCAGGCTCCAGCCATCGACCAGCACGAAGAAGATCAGCTTGAAGGGCAGCGAGACGACGACGGGCGGCAGCATCATCATGCCCATCGACATCAGCACCGAGGCTACCACCAGATCGATGATCAGGAACGGCACGAACAGCAGGAAGCCGATCTCGAAGGCGCGCTTGAGTTCGGAGATCATGAAGGCCGGCACCAGAATGCGCAGCGACAGGTCTTCCGGCGTCGCCGGCGCCGGCTCGCGGGCCATGTCGACGAACAACTGCAGGTCCTTCTCGCGCACGTTCTTCTGCATGAACTCGCGCAGCGGAATACTGCCGCGCTCGAAGGCCTGCTCCATGGTGATCTCGTTGGCGATCAGCGGCCTGATGCCGGTGTCATAGCTGCGCTGCAGCGCCGGCCCCATCACGAAGGCGGTGAGGAACAGCGCCAGCGACACGATCACCGCATTGGGCGGCGCGGTGGCGGTGCCGAGCGCCGTGCGCAGCAGCGACAGCACCACGACGATGCGGGTGAACGACGTCATCATGACGAGGATCGACGGCGCCAGCGACAGCACCGTCAGCAGCGCGATCATCTGGATGACGCGTTCGGTCAGACCGGTGCCCTGGCCGAAATTGACACTGATGTCCTGCGCGGCTGCGGGCGCAGTCGCGGCGAGGATCACTCCAGCTACTCCGATCGCCACCGTCACAAGACGGACACGGCGGTCGGAATTGAATGTCACGTTTTCCCGGGTGGACGGCCAAGCAAATTGGCCATCTCCTCTTCCAGATTGTCATAGTTCGGGCTTGCCGCAGCCGGCTTGGGCTCCGGCTTGACCGGCGGCGCAGCGTCCGCGGCCGGCTCGGGCCGGGCGTCGAACTTCGGCTCCGGCCGCACGTCGAATTGGGGCTCGGACCGGGGCTCCGCGTCGAGCTTCGGTTCAAACCGCGGCTCGGCTTTGGGCTCGCTCTTTGGCTCAGGCTTGGCCTCGATGCGGGGATCGACACGCAACTTGAAATCGCGCACCGGCGGCCGGGCTGCCGGCTTGGCGGGTGGCGCGGCCAGCGGGTCGGTGACCGGCGGGCGGCCTTCCGGTACGGCAGTGCGGCGCAGGGCGGCCTCGAGCTGTTGCGCCATCTCGGCCAGGTTCTGATCGTTCTGCGGCGGCGCCTGCGGTTCCGGCGGCAGAACGGCCGCGAGGTTGCTGCGCGGCGGTGGCGCTTCGCTGCGCGGCATTTCCTGACGCGGCGCCGGCGCGGGCGCCGGGACCTCCGGCGGATTGAGGCGCGCCGACAGATCGGCGGCCAGACCGGTCATGCTGTCGGCGGGGCGGGGGCGCGCACCCGGTTCCGGCGCATGCCACGGCTCTTCGGTCGCGGGCGACCGGTAGGCGCGCGGCGCTGCGACCGGCGGCGGCTCGTTGGTCGGTTGCAGCGGCCAGGCATTCTCCACCACCGGCGTCTGCCGGCCGGCAGGCTCGGTGCCGAGGCGGCCGGGTTCGCGTGCGGTGTCGCGGGAGCTGGCGCGGACGATATTGGGTTCGACCACGACATCGGTGGGCCCGCCGATCATCAGCAGGTGTTCCACGTTGTCGCGGCGGATCAGCACCAGACGCCGCCGGCCATCGACGGTGGCGGCGTCGATCACCGCCAACCGGGGCTGACGGCCGCGGGCTGCGCCGCCGCCGAGGCGGCTGGAACCGAAGCGGCGCACCAGCCAGGCGGCCACGCCGATCAGGGCCAGGACAATGGCGAAGGCAATGAAAAACTTCACCGGCAGCGGCATTTCCGGGCCGAACAGGTCGAACATCAAAGCGCTCCGTTCGTCATCGCGTTGGTCTCAGACACGTTGCGTCCGAATGGTTAACACCGCCGGCACAATTTGCCGCCCAGATTCCTAACAGAGGGTTAACGGCGCGGAATCTGAACGGCTTATGCCGGGCGGAAACGCAAATAACAATGGTAAACCGCGACCGCTTCGCCGGGTTCCGCCCCTATCCATTTACCTGCTGTTAACCATACGCCCGGCAAAGTCTGCCTAGCGCGGGTGTGCCGCGAACGGATTCTCAGAGGGGGACGCTGTGGGCATTACCGATATTCCGATCCTCTCGATGATCCGGACGCGGATGGAATATGCGCAGGAACGGCAGCGCGTCCTGGCCGAGAACGTCGCCAATGCCGACACCCCCCGCTACCGCGCCCGCGATCTGGTGGCGCCGAAATTCGATGCCGCGCCCGGGTCGGTCCGGGCGCCGATGGTCAAGGTGGCGCTGGCGCAGACCGATGGCGCCCACATCGCCGCGACCGGGCAGAGCAACACGGCGTTCCGCACCCAGGTCACCGGCAGCCACGAAGTCAGCACATCCGGCAACGCGGTCAGCCTCGAAGAAGAGATGATCAAGGTGGCGGCGAACCAGATGGATTATCAGGCCGCCACCGCGCTCTACACGCGCAGTCTCGGGCTGATCAAGACCGCGCTGGGCAAACGCTAGCGCCAGAGGCGCTGAGGGAGGTTACCGATGGACTTCATGAAGAGCATGGCGATCGCCGCGTCCGGCCTGCGCGCGCAGTCCAGCCGCATGCGCATCATCTCGGAAAACCTCGCCAATGCCGACTCGACGTCGGCGGCGCCGAACACCGACCCTTACCGCCGCAAGGTCCCGACCTTCACCAGCGAGTTCAACCGCGAACTCGAGGCGCGTGTCGTCGGCCTCGGCAAGGTGGAGATCGACAAATCGGACTTCCGCTCGAAATACGAACCGGGCCACCCGGCCGCCGACGAAAACGGCAACGTCAAGTTTCCCAACGTCAACGCGCTGGTGGAAATGACCGACATGCGCGAGGCGCAGCGGTCCTATGAGGCCAACATCAACGTCATCAGCGCCACCCGCCGCATGCTCCAGCGCACCATCGATATTCTCAAAGCCTAGCCGATCACCGAAAGGTTTAAACCGCCATGTCCTCACCGCTCGCCGCCGCCGGCGCCTACGCCAATATCGCGCGCATTACCGCCGATCCGTCCGCCGCCGTCGGCTCCGCGGCCGGCCTCGGCCGCGGCAGCGGCACCAGCTTCACGTCCGTGCTCAAGGAAGCGATGGACGCGGTCAACGAGACCGGCCGGAAATCGGACATGCAGAGCCGCGCCATGGTCAACGGCAATTCCAACATGGTTGACGTGGTCACCGCGGTGGCGGAAACCGAAGTCGCCATCGATGCGGTGGTGGCGGTGCGCGACAAGGTGATCGCCGCCTACGAGGAAATCATGCGGATGCCGATCTGATGACCGGTCCCGAGGTTCTCGACGTCGCGCGTGAGGCGATCTACACGCTGATCATCATGTCGGCGCCGGTCATGCTGGTGGGGCTGGGGGTCGGCGTCGCGATTTCGCTGCTGCAGGCGCTGACGCAGATCCAGGAAATGACCATTGCCTTCGTGCCGAAGATATTAGCCATCTTCGTGTCGCTGCTGATTGCGCTGCCTTTCATGGCGGAAAAACTGCACGCCCAGATGCTGAGCATCGCCGCCCGCATCATCAGCGGTTAGCCGCCATGCTGGCCATGGCGACGGACCGGGTCTGGAAAGAGCGATGAACGTCGACGTCTCGTTCCTGCCGGCGCTTGGGGCCGCCTTCCTCCTGACCTTCGCCCGCATCGGCACCATGGTCATGCTGTTGCCCGGCGTCGGCGAACTGTCGATGCCGTCGCGGGTGCGGCTCGGCATCGCGCTGGTGCTGACCGGCATCCTGCTGCCGTCGCACCAGAGCGCCTATACCGTCGATCTGAACGCACTCGGGCCGGTGATCGTGCTGCTGTTTCAGGAGATCATGATCGGCGCCGTGCTCGGCCTGACGGCGCGGCTGGCGACTTCGGCGCTGCAGGTGGCCGGCTCGGTGGTGGCCCAGCAACTCGGGCTCGGATTCGTCACCGCGGTCGACCCGACGCAGAACCAGCAGGGCATGCTGCTCGGCAATTTCCTCAGCATCGTCGGCGTCACGCTGGTGTTCGCCACCGACCTGCATCATCTGGTGATTGCCGCCCTGAATGACAGCTACATCATCTTCGCGCCCGGCCAGTTGCCGCTGGTCGGCGACGTGGCGCAGCACTTCACCCAGGTGATCGCCACCTCGTTCCGCATCGGCATCCAGCTCTCGGCGCCGTTTCTGGTTTTCGGCCTCTTGTTCAATCTCGGCCTCGGCATCCTGTCGCGGCTGATGCCGCAGATGCAGGTGTTCTTCATCGGCCTGCCGCTGTCGATCCTGCTCGGCCTGATGCTGCTGCTGATCGTGATCGGCACCATGATGGGCACCTTCACCGATTATCTGACCGGCGTTCTGTCCAGCCTCGCCCCACGGGCCTGACCGGGAGCGGACATGGCTGACGAACCCGACAAGAGCGACAAGACAGAAGAACCTACACAGAAGAAACTCGACGACGCGCTCAAGAAAGGCGACGTCGTCAAGAGTCAGGAGGTCAGCACCTGGTTCGTCATCGCCGGCGGCACGCTGGTGCTGATGATGTTCTCCGGCACCATGAACGCCAGCCTGACCACCACCATGCGCGGGCTGATCGCCAATTCGCATCAGATCAGCGTCGACGGCAACGCGCTGCCGCGGCTGTTTCAGAAACTCGGCATCGAGATGCTGGCGGCCGTTGCGCTGCCGTTTCTGCTGCTGATGCTGGCGGCGCTCGCCGGCAACATGATCCAACACAAGATGGTGTGGTCCTACGAGTCGCTGAAGCCGAAACTCTCCAAGATATCGCCGCTGGCCGGCCTCAAGCGGCTGTTCTCCAAGCAGGCGATCGCCAATTTCGTCAAGGGCATCGTCAAGCTGGTGCTGATCGGCAGCGTGATGACGGTGCTGATGTGGCCGGAGCGCAGCCGGTTCGAAAGTTTCGTGCAGACCGATCCGATGGCGATCATGTCGCTGACCCTGTCGCTGGCGATGAAGATGATGATCGCGGTGATCGCGATCCTCGCCATCGTGGCCGCCGCCGACTACCTGTTCCAGTACCGGCAGTGGCACGAGAAGCAGAAGATGTCGATGCGGGAACTCAAGGAGGAGTTCAAGCAGTCCGAAGGCGATCCGACCATCAAGGGCAAGCTGAAGCAGATGCGTCAGATGCGGGCGCGGCGCCGCATGATCGTGGCGGTTCCCAAGGCGACCGTCATCATCACCAATCCAACCCATTACGCCGTCGCCCTGCAATACGAGCGCGGCATGGAGGCGCCGATCTGCCTGGCCAAGGGCATGGACTTGATGGCCCTGAAAATCAGGGAAATTGCCGGCGCGCACGACATCCCGATCGTCGAAAACCCGCCGCTGGCGCGCACCTTGCACGCCACGGTCGAGATTGATCAGGCGATCCCGCCGGAACACTATAAGGCGGTTGCGGAAGTCATCGGCTATGTGATGAAGCTGCGCCGGTCGTTGCGCCGCTAGCTTTTGCGGCGATCCTGGGCCTCCGAGCGGCGAAACACCGGCAAAAGCCTGATTCGGCGCGGACAGGCTCTTGCGCGCGCCGGGCACTATAAGGCACTCAGGAGACGCGGCGCGCAGCTCTCGCTGCGGCGAGGCAAAGGTCGAGATGGCAGGGCAGGAACCGGCAACAGGGCAGGGGCGGCAGGCTTTCGACAAAAGCGAGAGCGCGCCGCGCAGCGGTTCGGTCGGCATGGTGCTGCTGGTCGTGGTCGGGCTGGTCGCCGCCGGTGTCGGCATCGTCTATGTCGGCCGCGACTACGCCGGCACCTACATTCTGGCGCTGCTGGCGCTGCTGGCCACCGTCGGCGTCTTCTCGCTGTTCGCGCTCGCCTCCGGCATCATGCGGCTCGCCAGCCGCGACCAGGGCCATCCACTGCTCAAGGCGGTGGTCGACAACGCCTTCGACGGCATTCTGGTGACCGATCAGGCCGGCCGCCCGTTCTACGCCAACGCCACCTATCTCGACCTGATCGGCGCCGCCGACGCCAACGACGCGCGGCCGATCGAGCGGGTCTTCATCGGCGATCCCGACGTCTCCGAGTCGATCTACCGGCTGCTCAAGGCGGCGCGCGAAGGCCGCAGGCTGCAGGAAGAAGTGCGGGTCGCCGGCGTCACCACCGAGGGCGCGCGCTGGCTGCGGATGCGGGTGCGGCCCCTCGGCGACAGCCGCCGCGATGCGCGCCTGACCGTGTGGTCGATCGCCGACGTCACCCGCGAGCGCGAGCGGCAGGAGAACGTGTTCCAGGAACTGCAGCACGCCATCGACTATCTCGACCATGCGCCGGCCGGCTTCTTCTCGGTCGATGCCGCCGGCGACATCATCTATCTCAACGCCACGCTGGCGACCTGGCTCGATCACGACCTGGCGCAGGTCGGCGCCGGTTCGCTGAAGCTGACCGACATCGTCGCCGGCGAAGGCGCCGCGCTGCTGACGATCAATGCCGCGCCCGGCGAAGTGCTGACCGAGGTGCTCGATCTCGACCTCAAGACCCGCAGCGGCAAGCCGGTGCCGGTGCGGCTGTTCCACAAGGTCGCCTTCGGCGCCGACGGTGCGGTCGGCGCGTCGCGCACGCTGGTGCTAAACCGCGCCCGCGACGACGGCACCGATCCGCAGCGGGCGGCGGAAGTGCGCTTCATGCGCTTCTTCCAGAACACGCCGATGGCCATTGCCACGGTCGACCGCACCGGGCGCATCGCCCGCAGCAATGCGCGCTTTGCCTCCGCCTTCGAGGGCCTGATCAAGGACGACCGCTCGATCCTGGCGACGGTCGCCGAGCGCGACCGGCCGGCGCTGGAAGCGGCCATTCGCAAGGCGGCCGAAGGGCAGGGCGACATCGCCCCGGTCGAAGCGGCGCTCGAAGGACCCGGCGAACGCTGGGCCAATTATTTCGTGTCGGCAGTAGAGGACGACGACAGCGACCGCGAAGCCGCGATCGTCTATGCGCTGGAGACCACGGCGCAGCGCACGCTGGAGAACCGGGTCTACCAGCAGCAGAAGATGGAGTCGGTCGGCCAGCTTGCCGGCGGCATCGCCCACGACTTCAACAACGTGCTGTCCGCCATCATGATGGCGACCGACTTCCTGCTCAACGCGCACAAGCCGACCGATCCGTCGTTCCAGGACATCATCCAGATCAAGCAGAACGCCAACCGCGCCGCGGCGCTGGTGCGCCAACTGCTGGCGTTCTCGCGCAAGCAGACGCTGCGGCCGCAGGTGCTCGACCTCGGCGAGTCGCTGAGCGATCTCGGCATGCTGCTGAAGCGGCTGATCGGCGAGAAGGTGACGCTGGAGGTGGTGCACGGCCGCGACCTGTGGCCGGTCAAGGTCGACATCTCGCAATTCGAACAGGTGGTGGTCAATCTGGCGGTCAACGCCCGCGACGCCATGCCGGACGGCGGCAAGCTGACGGTGCGCACCGCCAATGTCAGCGCCGACGCCGTGGCGCATTATGGCTACAAGGGCATGCCGGCGGCCGACTACGTGCTGGTCGAAGTGTCCGACACCGGCACCGGCATTCCGCCCGACATCATCGAGAAGATTTTCGAGCCGTTTTTCTCCACCAAGGATGTCGGCAAGGGCACCGGCCTCGGCCTGTCGACGGTCTATGGCATCGTCAAGCAGACCGGCGGCTTCGTCTATGCCGACAGCGAGCCGGGCCGCACGTCGTTCCGCATCTTCCTGCCGCGCCATATTCCGGGCGTCGAGGAGGAAGCAGCCCCGATCGCGGCGACGCTCCAGCCGGCTATCGATGGCGCCATCTCGGCCGCCGATTCAATGGCCAAGACCGCGGCGGCCGATCTGACCGGGCAGGGCATCATCCTGCTGGTCGAGGACGAGGAGGGCCTGCGCGCGCTCAATGCCCGCGGGCTCGCCTCGCGCGGTTATACCGTGCTGGAGGCCAGCAACGGCGTCGAGGCGCTGGAAGTGCTGGAGAAGGAGGGCCACGTCGACCTGGTCGTGTCGGACGTGGTGATGCCGGAGATGGACGGGCCGACGCTTCTGAAGGAATTGCGCGCGCGCGACCCCAACGTGAAGATTATCTTCGTGTCCGGCTATGCCGAAGAGGCTTTCGCCAAGAACCTGCCCAGCCAGGAACAATATGCGTTCCTCGCCAAGCCGTTCACGCTCAAGCAGCTGGTCGCCGAAGTGAAAGAGACGCTGGCGAAAGCGTGACGGCCGGTCCGGCTGTCAACACCACTGCGCCAGTTCCATCTTGTCGAACAGGCTGATATGGGTCCGGCAACGCACCTGGCCGGCGGCGC
The DNA here is from genome assembly GCA_030681365.1 of Bradyrhizobium sp. Lineage (GTDB taxonomy): Bacteria > Pseudomonadota > Alphaproteobacteria > Rhizobiales > Xanthobacteraceae > Bradyrhizobium. Next base: position 13,733 of record JAUXWH010000292.1, on the reverse strand, counting down.
GTGGGGCCGGCGGCGCGTTGAAATAGTGCGATTCACGCACGGCGGCGAGCGGCTGGGCCGGGGCGGCAAAGTCGGCTAGGGCCGAACGGCCCGGCTCGTAGGGGGCCAGTTTGGCGTGGGCGGTTCCGCCCAGCAAGGTCAGCAAAGTAGCGGCCAGAACAACTGCTTTCATGACATTCGGCTCCGTCAGCCCTCCGCAGTAACAAGGCGGCCGAAGCCTGCCGGTTCCGGTTCGTTTGCTTGACATTCCCGTGACTGCGGCGAGACGCCGCGGCTTTGGGCCGCAGCCTCCGGCAGCCACTTACAAACCGGCCGATTCATACCTATTGTCGATGCCACTCATTTACCCCGGGGCCCACACCATGATGCGTTACCGTCTGCTGATCGCACTCGCCGCCGTCACCTCGGCGTTCATTCTTGTCGCTGCCGACTACGCCGACGCCCGCGCTGGCCGCGGGTTCTCCGGCGGCAGCCGCGGCAACCGCACCTTCATGGCGCCGCCGGCGACCAAGACCGCGCCGACGCAGGCGCAGCCGATCCAGCGCTCGACGACCCAGCCGGCCGCGCCGGTTGCAGGCGCGCCCGCCGGTGCCGCTGCGGGTGCAGCGGCAGCTGCGCCCCGCGCCGGTATGTTCGGCGGCGGCCTGATGGGCGGCCTGGCGGCCGGTTTCATCGGCGCCGGCCTGTTCGGCCTGTTGTTCGGCAGCGGCCTGTTCGGCGGCATGGCCGGTTTCGCCTCGTTCATCGGCCTGATGCTTCAATTGCTGCTGATCGTCATCGTGGCGCGGCTGGCCTTTAACTGGTGGCAGCGCCGCAACGCGCCCGCCGCGGCCCCGGCATATGCCGGTCCGGCCGGTTCCGGCCCGGCCACTGGCCCGGCCCCGGCATCCTCGCCGGCCCAGTTCACCGGTCTCGGCACCTTGTTCGGCGGCAACAAGCCGGCCGGCGCGCCGCTGGCCGTGGTCGAGGCCGACTATGAGGAGTTCGAAAAACTGCTCGGCGAGGTGCAGACGGCTTATTCGGCGGAAGACGAGGCCTCGCTGCGCGCCTACGTCACGCCGGAGATGGCGACCTACTTCTCCGAGGAACTGGCGGCAAATGCCGAACGTGGCGTGGTCAACCGGATCACCGACGTGAAGCTGCTGCAGGGCGACCTGGCCGAAGCCTGGCGCGAGGACGGCGCCGAATACGCCACGGTCGCGATGCGCTTTGCGCTCACCGACCGGATGGTCGACCGCAACACCGGCGCCACCGTCGAAGGCGGCGAGCCGGGCGAGGTCACCGAGCTGTGGACGTTCCAGCGTTCGGCCGGTCGCGACTGGAAGCTGTCGGCGATCCAGCAGGCGTAATGCGCGCCGGCTGAACAGCCGGCGTCAGACGGATTTAGCGGCGGCGCCCTCGGGTGCCGCCGTTTCGTTGAGAGCGGTCGCGGCGGGAAGCTTCACGGCCTTTTTGCCTTCACCCGGCAGGCGGAACCGGACACCCACCTGAAAGCGCTCGCGCCAGACCACGTCGCAGGTCCGGCGGGCCGATCCATTGCCGGCCAGCAGCAGCACAAAGCTGTCGGGGATGTTCTCGCCGTCTTCGATGGCAATGCGGGCGCCGGTCTCAGACACGTCGGACAAGACGCAGCCGTGGGGGCCGTTCTTGAGTGCGATCCACGCGGTGTAGCTGACCGGCCGGCGTCGTGACTTCCTTTGTTCGTCGAACATTTTTTCCTGCAGCGCTGCCGGAGCGCGGGAGTTTTACTTCTCGTTAACGGTCGCCCCCGGCAGCCGCGGCAAATTATCCAGCATCCATTACCAAACACATAAAGCGCCGCGCGACCGCGCGCCGACATGCGGATGGCGATCGGCGGCGCCCCGCGTCAGGTGCGGCCCGCCGTTGACCTCGAATCGATTTCGTTTTATGTCGCCGCCCGCAACCTGGTTTTCGGCCTCATCTTGCTGACACGCTCCCGACACTTTGGGCTGCGACTCAAGTGACTCGCAAAACTCTCAAGTGTTGCCGTCCCGGCGATGAGCGCCATGGACGTCAAAACGGAAAGCGTGAAAGGGACTACGGATGCCTGTCGGAACTGTGAAGTTTTTCAATACCCAAAAAGGCTTCGGCTTCATTCAGCCGGATGACGGATCGAAGGATGTGTTCGTGCACATCACCGCCGTGGAGCGCGCCGGCATGCGCTCGCTGGCCGAAGGCCAGAAGATCAGCTTTGAAATCGTGACCGAGCGCGGCAAGCAGGCTGCGGGCAACCTGCAGCCGGCCTGAGCCAGTTTCACAGATGGTGAGAACAGGCCCGGCGGCGACGCCGGGCTTTTTGTTTGCGCGATGGAATACGGGCCGCTGGCCGGGGTTCTGCTCGGCGAAGGCGGGCGATAAGGCCCTGCCACGGCCGGGAGGTTCCGATGACGCGTCTACAACTGGGTGCGGCGCTTGTGGCGGCGGTCGGTGTTTTGTGCGCTGCGCCATTGCAGGCGCAGCAAACCGAGATGGGATTTTTCATCACCAGCGTCGGCCCCGGCAAAGGCGCCGACCTCGGTGGCCTGGCCGGCGCCGACGCGCATTGCCAGCAACTCGCCGCCGCGGCTGGCGCGGGGGGCAAGACCTGGAGAGCCTATCTGTCGACCCAGGGCGCCGGCGCGGTGAATGCCCGCGACCGTATCGGCAAGGGGCCGTGGATGAACGCCAAGGGTGTCGTCATTGCCAAAGACGTCGCCGAGTTGCACGGCACCAACATGCTCACCAAGGCAACCGCCCTCTCGGAGAAGGGTGAACTCATCAATGGCCGCGGCGACACGCCGAACCGGCACGACATTCTGACCGGATCGCAGCCCGACGGCACCGCCTTTCCGCCCGACAAGGACATGACTTGTGGCAACTGGACCAGCAGCGGGCAGGGCGCCGCCATGGTCGGCCATCATGATCGCATCGGCTTGCGCGACGACGACGCATCGAAGTCCTGGAACTCGTCGCACCCGTCGCGCGGTCCCGGCGGCGGCTGCGCCCAGACCGATCTGCGCGGCACCGGCGGCGACGGCCTGCTGTATTGCTTCGCGGCAAACTAGCGCCGGTGATTCGTCCTGGGTGAGCGCCTAAAATCCGGGCTGGAATTCCCCGGCGATTGAAATTAAAAGCGATACCGGCAGACCGCCGGTGCGGTCGCCCATCGCACGCGCAAATGCGTGACCGGCACCGCCATGCCTGAACTGAACAACGTTCTGTTGCTGGTCGGCGAGGCGCTCCTCTACTTTTTGGCGTTGTCGGCGCTATTGCGGGCGCGCAGCCGGATCGGCCTCGGCGCCTTCTTCTGCGCGCTCGGGGTGATGCATTTCCTCGAGACCTATCTCGCCAGCATCCTCTATGTCGCGCTGCCGTTCGGCATCGTCACCTCGCCGGGCTCGACCGTTCTGTTCACCGGCAAGCTGATGATGCTGCTGCTGCTCTACATCCGCGAGGATGCGGTGGTGGTGCGTCAGCCGATCTACGGCCTGCTGCTGGGCAACGTGCTGCTGTTCGCGCTCGCCTTCGTGATGCGCCATCACGTCCCGCTCGGACCGGACCGCGCCGCCGATTTCGGCTTCCTCAACGAGATGGGCGCGTTGATGGTGTGGGGAACGGCGATCCTGTTCTTCGACTGCATCATCATCATCCTGCTGTACGAGCGCTCGCGCGCCTGGTTCGGCGGCCGTGTCTTTCCGCGGCTGGCGGTGTGCGGCGCGCTGGTGCTGACCTTCGACCAGGTGGCGTTCTTCCTCGGCCTCAATATGCTGACCGGGGCCGGGCTGCCGGTGCTGTTCGGCGGCTGGGTGGCCAAGATGGGCGCGGTCGCCGTCTATGCGGTGCTGGGCACCATCTATCTGGTGTATGTCGAACAGCCGCTTGGCCGCCGCAAGGCACAGCGCCTGTCCGACATTTTCGACACGCTGACCTATCGCGAACGCTATGAGGACCTGCTGGCCCGCACCGGCTGCGATGCGCTGACCGGCGCGCTCGATCGTCATTCGCTGGAATCCTACGGCCGCCGCGCGGTGGAGAACGCCGCCGTCGCCGGCCGTCCGCTGGCGTTTCTGCTGATCGACATCGACCACTTCAAGGCCTTCAACGATCGCTTCGGCCATGCCGCCGGCGACAAGATGCTTAAGCGCGTCACCGCCAGCATCATGGCCGCCGCGCGCGTCACCGATTTCACCTATCGTTTCGGCGGCGAGGAATTCGTCGTCATTGCCGACGGCGTCGCCGGTGACGACGCGATGGCGCTGGCCGAGCGCATCCGTCGCCGTATTTCCGGAGCGCCTGTCGAGGACCCGGCGGCGCGCCTCACCGTCAGCATCGGCGTGGCGAATTGCGGCAGCGACGCCAGCGACTACGACACGCTGTTCGAGGTCGCCGACCAGCGGCTGTACCAGGCCAAGGCGGCCGGCCGTAACCGCGTCGTCGGCGACCGTCCTGTGCCGCCGCCGGACAGTCCGGTGCGGCTGGTGGCGGGATAAGGCGATGAAGTACCAACTGTTCTACTGGCCGGAAATCCAGGGCCGCGGCGAATTCGTGCGGCTGGCGCTGGAAGAGGCCGGTGCCGCCTATGACGATGTCGCCCGCAAGGCCGGCGGCATGGACCGCATGCTGGCGATGATGAAAGGCGCGCGCGACAAGCGCCCGCCGTTCGCGCCGCTCTTCCTGAAAGCGGGCCGCCTGACCATCGCCCAGGCCGCCAACATCCTGTTCTATCTCGGGCCGCGGCTGAAGCTGTCGCCGCGCGACGAGGCCGGCCGGTTGTGGCTGCATCAGATCCAGTTGACGGTGACGGACTTCGTCAAGGAAATCCACGACGTGCACCATCCGCTCGGCAGCGGTCTTTACTACGAGGACCAGAAGCCTGAGGCGAAGCGCGCCGCCGCCGGTTTCCTCGACGAGCGTGTGCCGAAATATCTCGGCTATTTCGAAAGGCTGCTGGACAAAAGCGGCGGTCCCTGGCTGCTCGGCCGCACGATCAGCTACGGCGACCTGTCATTATTCCAGGTGGTCGAGGGAATGCGTTACGCCTTCCCGAAGGGCATGAAGCGCATTGAGCGAAAGGTGCCGGGCGTTGTCGCCGTGCGTGACCGGGTGGCGGCGCGGCCGCGCATCAAGGCCTATCTTGGCTCGCCGCGCCGCATCGCGTTCAACGAGATGGGGATCTTCCGGCACTATCCGGAACTGGACCGGTAGGGGCAACCTATCCCGGCCTCATGGTGAGGAGCGCCGCACTTGCGGCGCGTCTCGAACCATGTGGCCGCCCCATCCCCCGGATCAAGTCCGGGGGCAGGCTCTTCGAGACGCATCGCGGTGCGATGCTCCTCAAGGATGAAGCGGTTCGGCAATAAAACTAGCCGTGCGCCGGCAGCGGCTTGCCGCCCGGCATCGCCGGCTTCGCCGCGATCAGAGAGAACGCGATGATGCAGGGCTCGGTGCCGTTGTTGACCCAGTTGTGAATGGTGCCGCGCTGCACGAGGAGATCGCCGGCCTTGAGGTGGACGGTCTCGCCGTCGTCCAGCTCCATGTCGATCGCGCCCGACATGACCACGGCGTAGTCGATCGAGTCGGTGCGGTGATTGCGCGGCGTCACGCCCGGGTTGTAGCAGACGATGCGGAACACGCTGCCGTCGTCGATGCTGGTGCCGATCGACCTGGCCGACGGGTCGTCATTGCCGTCATTGTTGACCGGGAAACCTTCGGTCGACCAGATCACGCTGTAGGAGGCGCCGGGGCGCGGCGAAAATTCATTGCCAACCTGCTCGTCGATGATGACCCGGGCGCGGCCCTGGTCGTCGTGTCCGGTGACGACGCGGCGAAGTTTCATCAATCTCATCCTCTCGTTTTCGTGACGTGATCGGCGTTCCATGCCGCACCGGTCAATCGGCGGCAAGCGGCTTTTTGTTGTTGCGGTTGTTTTTGGCCGACTCATGCCAGAGCAGGAACATGCCGGTAGCGACGACGATGGCCGAGCCCGCGAGCAGAGTGACGGTCGGCACGTCGCCCCAGAACAGGAAGCCGAGCGCGATCGACCACACCAGCATGAAATAATAGAACGGGCCGACGGCGGCCGGCGGCGCCATGGTCAGCGAGCGTGTCCACCAGTACTGGCCGATGCCGTTGATGATGCCATTGCCGAGCATGATCAAGGCGTCGATGCCGGTCGGCCCGATGAAGAAGAACGGCAAGGCGAGGCCGAAGAACAGCGTCAGGAACACCATCTGGTACATGGTCAGCGTTTCGGCCGACTCGGTCGTGGTCATGCCGCGCACCGCCGCGGTGACGCTGCCGAACAGCACAGCGTTGGCCAGCGCGAACAGCGCGCCGGCACGGAAACTGTCGGCACCGGGCGCCGCTACCAGCAGCACGCCGGCAAAGCCCACGGCCAGCGCCACGCCGCGGGCGAGGCCGACTTTCTCCTTCAGCCAGATCGCCGCGAACAGCGTGGCGAACAGTGGCGAGGAGAAGTTGATGGCAATGGCGCCGGCCAGCGGCATCAGCCCGAAGGCGATGACGATCAGCGTCTGCGCCGTCGCCTGGGTGGCGCTGCGGCCGGCATGCTGGCCGAGGCGGTTGGTGCGGAACACGACGAGGCCGGTGCGCGGCAGGATCAGCAGCGCGCACACCGCCAGCGAGCCGAGCGAGCGCATGAACAGGATTTCGACCGCCGAATAGACTTCCATGTGCCATTTCGCCAGCGCGCTGGAGATGGCGAACATCACGGTGGAGCCGATCATGAAGGCGATGCCGAGCGGCACGCGATCCTGGCGCAACAGGCGGGGTATGGGATTTTCGATGGTCACGCGGGCGGGGCCTTTGCGGCGGGGCGTGCTCCCGCCTAGCACGGCAGACGCGGCGCGAGCAGGGCCAAAAGCGTATGGCGCCTCCGCCGTCAGGGCCGGGCTTACGCCTTTTTCTTCGTCTTGCGCTTGGCCGCCCGTTCCTTCTTTTTCCTGGCGGCGAGGCGGGCCTCGCGGCGCAGGCGCAGAAGCCGGAGTTCCTTGGCCCGCTTGGCGCGGCGCTTGCGGCAGCGCGGGCACTGGCACCGCGACTTGCCGATGACGTTGTTGAGATAGTCGCTGCCGTAATCGTAGACCAGTTCATCGCCCGGCTTGATGGGCTTGATGGTGCGCACGAAGACCCGTTTGCCGATACTGTAGGACTCGGTGTTCGGATTGCACGAATGGTTGAAGTAACGCGCGATGTTGCCGCGGTCCTTGCCGTCGATGGTCCACTTCTTGGTGACCTCGTAGAGATAGCGGTTGCCGCGCGCCTCGGCCGCTTCGGCCTCCTTCAGCGGCAGCAGCTTGCCTTTGTATTCGGCGATGCGGAGATTCTTCTTGATCGGGCGGGTGGCGAACAGGCCGAGGCCGGTGCGGGCGCGACCGAGACGAAAGGGGCGTGGTGGCATTGAGGCTATAAGATTCCAAGCAAGGGCAGGGGCCGAGATTGCAGATCAACAGCGTCACGTCAATGGCGCGCAACTTGCTTCACACAGTCTGTTTGAGTTTGGAGCCATCATGGCGACGCCTTTACTGGTCAGCTTTATCGCTGGCGACAGGGGTCCGTGGCGAATCGTTGCCAGTGCAGCGGTGATCGGCGACGCCCTGCCGGCCGCGGCACGCCTGACGATGGCGGAAGCACCGGTCGAGGACCGGCCTTCGGTCTGGACGTTGCGCGGGATCACCAGCAACCACCGCTATACCAGCCGCGACGAGGCGCTGGCGCTGCGGGCGCGGCAACAGGGCCTCGGGCGCACCGAAGCGCGCTGCGCCGCGCTCATACCCATCCGCAAATCGGCGGCCTGGTGGGATCTGGCGCAGGATGAGCGCCGCGCCATCATGGAAGAACGCTCGCGCCATATCGCGATCGGCCTCGACTATCTGCCGGCGGTGGCGCGGCGGCTGCATCATTGCCGCGACCTCGGTCTAAGCGCTGCGGGCGAACCGTTCGATTTCCTGACCTGGTTCGAATATGCGCCGGAGGCTGCAGCCGACTTCGAGCGGCTGGTCGAGCGGCTGCGTGCGACCGAGGAGTGGCGGTTTGTCGAGCGCGAGGTGGATGTGCGCCTGATGCGCGACACTTAGGCGCGCATCGCGGGGTGATTTTTTGGCCGGGGCGTGCATGATGGCGCCATGACGCCAAACGACGACCGCTGGCCCGCGCTGCCTTTCGACCCCTGGCGCAAGACCGCCGCCACGCTGCAACTGTGGACGCAGGTGGTGGGCAAGATCCGCCTGGTGCGCACGCCCTGGGTCAACCACTCCTGGCACGTCGCGCTCTATGTCTCGGCGCGCGGCCTGACCACCGGACCGATCCCCGATGGTGACCGCGTGTTCGAGATCGAGTTCGACTTCATCGACCATGTGCTGTGGCTGCGCACCAGCGACGGCCATGTCCGCCAGGTGATGCTGCGGCCGATGGCGGTGGCCGAGTTCTATGCCGACGTCATGGCGGCGCTGGCGCAGCTCGGCATCGCCGTTACCATCAACACCATGCCGAACGAGATCGCCGGCGCGGTGCCGTTCGAGAAGGACCGGCTGAACAAGGACTATGACCGCGACGCCGCGCAGCGGTTCTGGCGGGTGCTGGTGTCGACGCAGCGGGTGATGACGCATTTCCGCACCGGCTTTCTCGGCAAGGTCAGCCCGGTGCATTTTTTCTGGGGCTCGTTCGACCTCGCCGTGACGCGCTTTTCCGGCCGCGGCGCGCCGCGTCATCCGGGCGGCGTGCCGAATCTGCCGAACGACGTGGCGGCCGAGGCCTATTCGCACGAGGTGTCGAGCGCCGGCTTCTGGCCCGGCTCGCCGGGGCCGGTCGACTACCCGGCGTTCTATTCCTACGCCTATCCGGCGCCGGACGGCTTTGCCGAGGCGAAGGTGAAGCCCGATGCGGCGTTCTTCTCGAAGCTGCTCGGCGAATTCGTGCTGCCCTACGAGGCGGTGCGCAACGCACCGGACCCCGACGCGGCGCTGATGGATTTCCTGCGGAGCACCTACGACGCCGCGGCCGATCTCGGGGCATGGGACCGCGCCGCGCTGGAGTGCGATCTCGGCGAAGCGGGGAAGCCTCGGCCGGTGTAGCGCCCGGCGCGATTCCTAGCGGGCGGGCGCCGCCGGCGCGCCCTAGACCGAAATCGGCTGGCCGTCCTTGGTCTGAACGCGGGCGTCGTAGACCGCCAGCGCGGCGTTGAACTGCTTGACGTCTGAGCACCGCCTGATGATGCCGCCGATGTAATTGACGCAGTCGGAGGCGCTGCCCTGCACCGAGCCGGTGGCCCAGTCCTTCACGATGCCGTCGGTGCCGACCAGGAAATAAGACAGCCGGTTGTTGTCGCTGACCGTCGATGTGCCGACGAGGCCGGCGAAGCTGGTGCCGGTTTCCGTGCGCGCCGCCGGCGCCATGTGGCGCTGGATGGTCATGCCGTTGGCGAGCGGCGTCGATCCGATCGACGGGCCGAAGGTGGCGCGGTCATTGCCGGCGAGCCGCTCCATCGGCGACGTGCCGATGCTGGCCACCTCGGTGTAAGGCTTGCCCAGCGCATAGCTGGTGAAGGAGCGGTTGGCGACGCCTTCGGCTTTTTCGGCGACCGACGAACAGCCGGCGAGGAACACGACGGCGAGGAGAATCGAAAGTCGGCGCATGCGTGGCTTGTTCCGGCGCTGGCATTGGCGATCTGTTTTTGCCGGCCGGATTTTTGCGCAGCCGCCGGTAGCCCGCAACCCCTTGCCGCATTGCCGAGCCGGGGCCGAACGCGCGTCAATGACGCCGGCGGCGCGGGACGCCGGCCTACGCGACGATCGGACGCTGTGAGGATATCGCGGCTTGCACCGCGACATCGCAAGGTTCGGCTAGAAGCGGTAGTTCAGGCCGGCGCGGACGACATTGCTGTGCAGATTGCCGTCCAGCGCCGTGGTGCCCGGAGGCGCCGGAAACGTGTCCGGCGTATGGCCGTAAAGATATTCCAGCTTCATGCTCCAGCGGTCCCAGAGCGCGGCCTCGACGCCGCCGCCCAGGGTCCAGGTCCAGTAGGTGGCGGAGGACGAGAAGGCGCCGGTCGTCGACATGGTGCCTTCATAGGTCAGCTTGCCATAGGCGGCGCCGCCCGTCACGTAGACCATCCAGCGATCCCAGGCATAGCCGACGCGGCCGCGGATCGTGCCGCCCCACGGCGCCTTGAGGTCGCCGGTCACGGTCGTGGCGCCGGCGGTTGCGGTGACATTGCCTTTGCCGGTGCTGCCGCCGAAGTCGGTCTCGACGCCGAACACCACTGGCCCGGTCTGCCAGTTGTAGCCGGCCTGGACGCCGCCCAGGAAGCCGTCGCCGCTGCCGGAGAAACTGCCGCTCGGGCCGCCGAAGGCGATGGTGCCGTCGCCGCGCGACCAGCCATAGCCGGCGTTGGCGCCGATATAGAAGCCGGTCCAGCTGAAGACGGAGACCGGCTGATACTCATAGGCCGGCGCCTTGTAGGACGGCGCCCGCAGATCGGCCGCATGAGCGGCGGATCCCAAAGCGAGAGAGCACGCTGCCAGACAGAACGCCGTGGTCTTGCGCATCATTGCTTCCTCCTCGAGAGGTGGCCAGGAGCCGGAATCTGTTTCCTTGTGGTACGAGGACGGTTAACAGCCGGTTTACTGCAACCGCAGGTTCGCGCCGGAAATGCCGCCGGGTGACTTCACGGCCACGGCGTTGCCGCGCCGTCGCTGCACGGTTCGATTGTCAGACAGCCCCGCACGGCCGCGGGCAAGCGTCCGCGCCCGTGTTGTTGACCGGCGCCGGGTACGCCGTCGTCCCTTGGGCCGTCCCCGGCGCGATGCCGGGGGGATGGAGCGCCGCGCGGCGCAACATCAGTTTCACGCCTTGCGGCGTGGTGCCCTTGGCGAAGGGCACGCGCCCCGCGGCGCTCCATCGCGGCGATTTCTGATCCCCGGCGCCGTGCTTCCGGAGGCCGACGACGTGCCTTGAGGCCCGTCCGTTCCGGGCGGCTGTGCCGCCCGTAGTCGCCTCGCGTCCAGCCATTCAAGGCAGCCGGTCCTAGTGCCGGCGGACGGCGGTCCAGGGCCTCCCGGGCGCAGGGTTACGAGCCCCGCCCGCGGGCGCCGCGCCCGGCTCCATCGACGGAACGTCTCGCGACGCCGCCCCCGGCCGAGCCAAGCGAGAGGATTATTAGCATAGGATTTTGATCAGGTAAAGGGGATTTTTGGGAGTGGCGCTATATATACGCTCCGTCTTGACTGAACTACGTAACTTACGTACATTGCAGCATGCACGCGGTTTGCGAGACCCATGCATTTCGCCGTGCGGCCATCAGGGCCGGCATGAGCGAAGATGCTATCGCGGCGCTGGTCAGTTATCTGGCGGAAAACCCCGACGCGGGCGACATCATTGCGGGCACGGGCGGCTGTCGCAAATTGCGCTGGGCCGGCCGCGGCAAGGGTAAATCGGGCGGTTACCGCACCATCACGTTCTACAGCGGCGCGATGATGCCGGTGTACCTGATCACGGCGTTCGGCAAGGGCGAGACGGCGAACCTGTCGGATCGGGAATGCAATTTGTTGCGCGCGCTGACCAAGGCCATCGCGGCCGAGCATCGTGAGGCGGTTGCCGCGCTGGCAGCAAGGAAGGGCACGAAGCGATGACGAAGAAGGCTTTTGACAAGATTGCGGAGGGGCTCACCGAAGCGCTGTCGATCGCGCGCGGCGAGACGAAGCCGGCGAAACTGCACATTCCCCCGGAGATCGATGTGCGCGCCATCCGCGCGCGCACCGGCCTGTCGCAGGACGACTTCGCCACAGCCTTCGGCTTCACGATCAACCAGATCAAGGATTGGGAGCAGGGCCGCGCGCGGCCGCTCGGCGGCGTGCGCGCTTATCTTCTGATCATCGCGCGGGACGCCAAGAGCGTGCTGGAGTTGCTGGCGAAGGCGCGGGGGAAGAAGGCGGCGTAAGAGCGGGCGAAGCAGGCGGTCTTGACGTTTATACATTTATACGTATAATGCCATGATCGAGCCGATCAAACCGGTGATCTGGATCGGGTCGAGCCTCCGCGACTTGCGGACGATGCCGGATCAGGTTCGCCGCGATGTCGGCCAGGCGCTGTACGCCGCGCAGCAGGGCACCACCGATCCGGCGGCAAAGCCGCTCAAGGGCTTTGGCGGCGCGCGGGTCATGGAAATCGTCGAGCGCGATGCGAGCGGCGCCTATCGGGCGGTCTACACCGCGCAGTTCGCGGAAGTGATCTACGTGCTGCACGTGTTTCAGAAGAAATCGAAACGCGGCATCGCCACGCCGAAGCAGGACATCGATCTGATCCGCAGCCGGCTGAACGAGGCGGCGCGCGATTACCGGGAAAGGCAGAACTGAGATGGCGAAGAAAAGCCCCGGGACGAAAGCCGCCGCCCGCGCGCGGCCGGGCAGCGGCAATGTGTTCGCCGATCTCGGGCTGCCGAACCCGGAGCAGGAGTTGCTGAAGGCGCAACTCACGCTGCAGATCTATCGCATCGTCAAGGCGCGCGGCCTGACGCAGGCGCAGGCGGGCGCCGTGCTCGGCATCCAGCAGCCGCACGTCTCGGCGCTGATGCGCAACCGCGCCGGCAACTTCTCGGTCGGCCGGCTGATCGAATTTCTGACCGCGTTGGGGCAGGACGTGCGGATCACCGTGAAGCCGGCCAAGAAGGCGGTAGGCGCGATGGAGGTGGTGGGGTGAAGCAACCCTCGTCATGGCCGGGCTTGACCCGGCAATCCATGATGAAGTTCCGCAGGTGGAAGTCTTACGTTTGGCCCCGCTTGTCGCGCGTCGTCATGGATGCCCGCGACAAGCGCGGGCATGACGGAGCACGCGGCGCGTATGCGCAAACCTCCCTCCGCCTCATCCTGAGGTGCGAGCCGCCCTTGGCGGCGAGCCTCGAAGGATGGGCGGCCTCAGTCCCTTCGGGATGCAGTGATGGCGCGATGCACCTCAGGATGAGGGTGGGCCGGATTGGTTAGTGCCCCCTAGGCGGTGCCAGCTTGCAGCCAAGGAACATTCTCCACCTCACCAACCCAGCGAGATTTAAGTCGGTTTGAATACCGGCCTTGGTAGTCTGCGAGCCGCAATATGATCAATTCAATGTACCACTGAGCGAGGTTCCAAGTGTCGCCAATTGCCGCGCCTGTCGATGTTGGACTCTTGGGATGTACGAGTCCGTTTCGGATTTTTGTGATTGCCTCCGGGGCGTCAACCCAATTTTCTCGCGCGCTAAGTTCGCTCAACCTAGCAAGCTCTTGGGGGACTGAGGTTGGTATTCCGAGGTGTGTAAGAGCCGCCCGAAGCCTTGTTGCCGCGTTATAATGTCGGGGCCGCGGGAGATCAGCGGATTCAAGAACCGCTGAGGACAGTCGTTCTAGCGCTGCCTGACTCAGGATAATCCCGCTATCGATACCGGCTCCATCGCCGCCGCGGTTGCTGCGCAAGTACCAGTAAAGTGAGCTTGAAACAGCTGGCCCGATTTTGTCATCGCTCAAAAGGTTGCAAAACGCTGGGAAAAGATTGGCAAGAAACTCCCCGTGATGTGCGTCGAACCATCCAAGCCGACTTTCCCAGGGTGTGGCCTGCACCCGATTCCGAAGACACCGAGTTAGGTGTTTTGATGGAACCGGAGGTGGATCATGGAGCGGCGAAAATTTACGCGGGAGTTCAAGCTTGAGGCTGTGCGGCTGATCAAGCAGCGCGGCGTCTCATTTGCG
>JAUXWH010000290.1 GCA_030681365.1 Bradyrhizobium sp. | reverse complement strand
GCCGATGGCGAAGCAGACCTCGCCGCGGCAGATCCGCGGCAGGATGTCCATCTTGATGTGCTCGGGCGCGTATTTCAGAAGCACCGGTCCGCTCTGGCGATCGGCGACGAAGAAGCGGCGCGTCGGTGCATTGGCGACGCGCATCTCCTCGGTCACGACGTAGCGCTCCAGAAAGCTGCGCTCGTGGCCGCCATACTTCTTCGGCCAGGTCATGCCGAGCCAGCCGCGCTCGCCGACCCTTCGGGAAAATTCCGGCGCGTCGGTGTCCTCGCGGTTGGGCTGGTGCGGATCGAAGGTGCCGGCGGCGATCTCGTCGGCAAGGAATTGTCGCACTTCCTTGCGCAACTGCTCGCATTCGGGTGGCAGGCGGATCGGATCGAAACGGAGGGCTGCGGTCATGGCTTAAAGTCTTTCGTGCAGGCGAATTTTGTCGGATGTCAGCGCGATGCCACCAGCGGCCACAGCTCGTCGGCGCCGCGGGCGGCGACCAGTTTACCGAGCTCGACCGCCCAGTAGCTCTCGGAGCCGAAATCGTCGCGCCAGGCGAGTGCGCGCAGGGAGTAGCGGTGCAGGATGTGCTCGACGGTGAAGCCGATCGCGCCATGCACCTGATGGGCGATCGCGGCGCCCTTTTCGGCGGCCTCCGAGCAGCGGATCTTGGCCGATGCCGCTTCCAGAAAGAACGCATCGTCGAACGAGGTGCTGTTGGCGATCGCATCCGCCGCCGAGGTCGCTGCCGCCAGCGCTGCCGCCGACTCGCCGGCAAGTTTTGCCAGATTGTGCTGCACCGCCTGGAATTTCGAGATCTTCTTCTCAAACGCCACGCGCTCGTTGGAGTAGCGCACGCTGATGTCCAGCATCGATTCCAGCGCGCCGGCGATCTGCAGGGAGCGCGCCACGCCCCCCATCAGCATCAGCGCGGTCTGGTCAAAGCCTTTCGGCGCTGCTTTGATCGTAATCGGCGCAACATTGCTGAAGGTCACGGTGTCGCTGGCGTCGCCGCCGAGTCCGAGACCTGCCTCGATCCTGACGGCGGTGGCATCGACCAGCGCGATCGATAACCCGTTTCCGCCTTCGGCGAGCACGGCGATATGCTTTGCAACCTTGGCGAAGGGCACGCCGCGGGCGCGGCCGCTCAGCGTGCCGTCGGCGTTGAGCGTGATGCGATCCCGGGGGCTCGCGGGCGCCACCGTCATCTCGCCCTCGGGCGAGGCGATCTTCGCCTGCGCCAGCAGCCATCCCGCCAGCATGGTCTCGGCCAGCGGCACCGCCACGGCAAAGCGCCCGGCCGAACTCAGCACGCTGAAACCTTCGGCTAGGCTGGCGCCGGAGCCGCCGAGATCGTCTGATACCCAGGACAGCGGCAGGCCGGATTCGGTCAGCGCCTGCCACAGCGGCGCTTTCCAGCTGCCGTTCTTGTCGCTGTTGATGGTCTGGGCGTTGGCGAGATCCGCGAAAATCTTCTCGGCGGTCTCGGCAACGATGTTCTCACTCTCCGCCACAGCGTTTCCTCGTTTTGAATTGGCACGTCGCGCCCGGCGGTGCCGCCGGGCCTCAGATGCGGTCTTTTCTTGCACCGCATGATGAGGAAATGCCACTGCTAAGTCAAGCGCCTGCCGCAGGGCGGCCTGCGGGGCCGGCATGCGCTGCCGAAAGCCTTGAATTCCGCACAATGGAGTTTGGCGGATTTGCAGGCCTTTGCCGGCGCGATATGGTAGATCGCGGTCCGGATCGAACAATCAAAAAGAGGAAATGTGGATGTCGAAGGATGGTTTGTGCGCAGTCGTCACCGGTTCGGCGTCCGGCCTGGGGGCTGCGACCGCGGCCATTCTGGCCAAGGGCGGCGCGCGCATCGTGGTCAACTATTCCTCCAGCGCGAAGGAAGCGGAGGCCACCGCCGACCTTTGTCGTGCCGCGGGCGCCGAAGTGGTGGTGGTGCAGGGCGACGTCTCCAGCGACGAGGACTGCAGGAAGATCGTGGCGGCCGCAGCACCCTGGGGACGGATCGATGCGCTGATCAACAATGCGGGGATCACCAAGCACGTGCCGCATGCCGATCTCGACGGATTGTCGGCGGAGGATTTTCAGCGGCTGTTCGGCGTCAACACCATCGGCCCATTCCAGATGATCCGTGCGGCGCGCAGCCTGCTGGAGGCCGGCGCCAGGGCTTCGGGCCGGGCATCTTCCGTCGTCAATATCTCGTCGGTCGCCGGCATCAGCGGCGTCGGTTCGTCGATCGCCTATGCCGCGAGCAAGGGCGCGCTCAACACCATCACCTATTCGCTGGCGCGCGCGCTGGCGCCGCTGATCCGCGTCAACACGGTATGCCCCGGCTATATCGACACCCCATGGTTCACCAAGGGCCGCGGCGAGGCCGGCGCCAAGGCGGTGCGCGATTCCGTGATCGCACGCGTGCCGCTCAAGGTCGCATCATCGGCGGACGATATCGCGCAGCTGGTCTGCTTCCTCGCGACGCCGGCATCCAGCAACATGACCGGCGAACTGGTGCGGATGGATGCAGGCCTGCATCTGATTACGTGAGATTTCGAAAACGTAGGGTGGGCAAAGGCGTTCTTGCGCCGTGCCCACCATTCATCGGCTTGTTCGGTTGCAGATGGTGGGCACGGCGCGAAGGGCACGCCTTTGCCCACCCTACGGCACTCCCCCGCAAGCGGGAGAGATAAGTACGCCGTCACCTGTTTCCCGGATCGGAAATCACCCGGCTCGCCACCAGCCGATTCCAGATGAACAGCACCACCACCGCGCCGATCGTTGCGGTGATGAAGCCGGCGCCCTGGTCCGGGCCGTAATGGCCGATGGCCTGGCCGACGAAGGTCGCCAGAAACGCGCCGGCGATGCCGAGCACGGTGGTGAGGATGAAGCCGCCCGGCGTGTTCGGCCCCGGCGACAGCCATCGCGCGATGAGGCCCGCGACGAAGCCGACCAGAATGATCCAGAGGATGCCGCTCATGTGTATCGTCCTTTTCCAGAATGCAGGCTGGCAGGCGAGGTCTGCGTCAGAT
Source organism: Bradyrhizobium sp. (assembly GCA_030681365.1). GTDB lineage: Bacteria > Pseudomonadota > Alphaproteobacteria > Rhizobiales > Xanthobacteraceae > Bradyrhizobium. The sequence goes on along the minus strand of JAUXWH010000290.1, from coordinate 7,290 downwards.
CCATTTCGACAATTCGCTTTCGGTGGGCAGCCGTCCGTCCGGCGTCAGCTGGTCGATGACGCCGGGCAATTGCTGGCTGAGGCCGGCAAGCAGCTCGTCCTGCGACAATCCGGTCTGCGACGTCAGCGCATTGATCTGATCGATCCCCAGGGCCTGGCCGAGATCGCCGGGCGCGATCGGCTTGTTCTCGCCCTTGCCGACCCATGAATCCGCCACTTCGCCCTGGCCGTGCTGCTGGAATTGCTTGAGCAGGTCGCCGAGCCCGCCCGAAATCACGGTGCCGGCGGCAGCTCCGCCGAGCAGGCCGCCGAGGCCGCCCTTCAGGAGATCGCCGAGACCGCCGCCCATGCCGCCGCCGGGCAGGCCGGCATTGACCGTGTTGGGTGATGGCGCCGGAGCGGGAGCAGTCTGGGGTTGGCCTCCGCCGCCGATGTGCTTGACCGCCTTGTAGGCGAGCAATGCCAGGATCGCCATGGTGATCGGCGACATCCCGCCCTTGTCCTGCGCGTTCGGATTGCTCGGGCCGCGCGGACCGTTCTGCATGCCGTTGAGTATGTCGAGTAGACCCATGGTCGTCTCCTGCCGCGTGCCAGCCCCAGGCAAAGATAACGGCGCGCCATGACGGTTACAAGGCGCGGGGCCAGCGAGCGCGCGCTCGCGCCGCGACGGGCATCGCAGACAAAAGTCTGCTATTTGAACAGGAGCTGAACGAGGGCGGCGTGCGATGACGGCAGATAGATTGATCGGCATCGCCGGGGCCGGCAGCATCGGCTGCTTTGTCGGCGGCATGCTGGCGGCGGGAGGCCGCCAGGTCGCCTTGCTGGCGCGGCCGCGCGTGATCGCGGAGATCGAAGGCAACGGGCTGCGGCTGACGAGCTTCGAGGGCCTCGACCGCAGGATCGCGGCGGACCAGCTGACGCTGTCGGAAAATCCGTCGATTTTTGGCGATGCCGGCGTGGTGCTGGTGACGGTCAAGAGCGCCGATACCGCCGAGATCGCCGGCGTCATCGTAAGACACGCGCCGCATGATGCGGTCATCGTGTCCCTGCAGAACGGCGTCGGCAATGTCGGCGTGCTGCGCGAGCGGTTGCCGGGGCGGATCGTGCTCGGCGGCATGGTGCCGTTCAACGTGGTCTCGGTGGGCCAGGGCCGGTTTCACCGCTCCACCTCGGGCGACATCGTGATCGAAGCCGACGACGAAGCCACCGCGGAGCGGCTTTCGGTGCCCGGGCTGAGACTGCGCGCCACCCGGGACATATCGGGCGTGCAATGGGGCAAGCTGCTGGTCAATCTCAACAACGCGCTCAACGCGTTGGCCGGCCTGCCGCTGCGCCGGCAACTGGCGCAGCTGAAATGGCGCAGGCTGTTCGCCGACCAGATGGCGGAGGGGCTGGCCGCGCTCAAGGCTGATGGCATCCAACCGGTGTTATCGACGCCGGTGCCGGCAAGCTGGACGCCGCATCTGCTGCGACTGCCGGATGCGATTTTCAGCGTGGTGCTGGGCAGAACGATGAAGATCGATCCCGAGGCGCGCTCGTCGATGTGGGAAGATTTGCAGCGGGGACGCGCCACCGAAATCGATTATCTGCAGGGCGTCATCATCGAAATCGCCGACCGCCACGGGCTCCAGGTGCCGCTGTCGCGCCGCATCGTGGCGCTGATCAGGAGCGCGGAGGCCGCCGGCAAGGGTTCGCCGGGACTGACGCCGGAGCAGATCCGCGATGCGCCGTTGACGACTGATCTTTCAGCACGTCGTCCCCGCGAACGCGGGGACCCATAGCCACCGGCGCCAATGATTGAAGAAGGTATCTACCGCAGTGCTTATCGACAGGGCACGGCGTATGGGCCTGCTTTCGCGTGGACGACAGGGCTCAACTCCGCTTGGCCTTGCTCGGCGGCGGGCTGAACAGCTTCTTGATGTCCTTGATGCCTTCGGAGAGTCGCGGCCACTCGCAGGAGAAGGTACCCTTCGCGCAATTGGTCGCCCTGGTCCGGGACCTGACATCGCCGGACCTCATCTCGCCGGGCCTCATATCGCTGGATCTGGGCTCGCTTGTGGCGGCGGCCGGTTGCCTGGCTGGATTTTGCCGGGGTACCGGGACCTTCTCAACTTCGCGCTTCAGCGAGGCCTGCTGCACCTGCCGCTGCCTGGCGGTGAAGGCGGCGGCGATGGTAGAACGCCGTTCCTGTTCCAGATAGGCAATATACTCCTCGTCGATTTTCTTCTGCTCTTCCGGCGTCGGGTTCGGTCCCGCGATATCGAAGTGCCGGTTCTGCATGAAATCGAAATAGGTGTAGCCGCCGCCGGGCTTGCGTCGGCCGGCGAATTTGGAATGGCAGTCGCCGAGCTTGGATGTCTTTTCCTCTTTGGTCGGCGCCTTCTCGGCAATGTCGGCGCATGATTCGAAATCGGCCGGCTTGCTGCTCCACCACTGCGCCTGCGCGCGCAGCGGCGTCAGCGCGACGCAGGCAGCGAACGTTGCGATCAGCAGGGTGGATGTTCGTGACGCCATCACGGAAGAATTTTCCAGGATACGATTTTCAAGACAGGTTCCCGCGACACAACTTACACCAATTGTCGCCATTATCGGAATGCTTGTCACCCCGGAACTGGACGTTTTTCCGACACTCATTCTGACGCATTGGATTCGCTGCAAAGGCCGGATAATTCGGCATCGCACTGAAATTGCAGAGAATATCCGGATAGCGCCGCCGGGAAGCTATTTCCTGCACCTGACATAGGAAGCGCCGTTGATGCGAATCCGGTCTTGATCCACTGGCATCACCGCCACCGTGTCACGCCGCGGGTTTTTCTTCGCTCTGTAGTCATCCCAGAACTCGAAGCAGTTCAGCTTCAGCGTGGTGGCCTTTCCCTTGGTCGCATGGCTGTCGACGCGGCAGTGGTTTTCGTACTGGTCGTACAGCGGAGCGGGCTTGCCGTTCTCCGAATTCTTCAGGTCGATCATGGTTTTCGAATCCGGACCGTCGCCATGGCGGCACTCCTTCCGGCTTTTTGCCCAGTAGCCCTCCCACGGCTCCGCGGCTGCGGTCGCCTTTGGGGCGGCGGCCCAGGCCGGAGTCGCGGCGCCGTGGCCTTGAAGCACCAATAGCGGAAAGGCCAGGGCTGCCGCGCGTTGCGCATGGCGTAACAGGCGCGATTCTCTGGGGCGTTTTCTCTGCATCAAATGGGTTGTCACCCGTTCATGGTCTGCGCCAGGTTTGCACGCCTCGACCGGAATTTCAAAGCCTGGCGATTCGGGCTCTGCCCGCGCCCTCGATTGGCACCCTCGGCCGTTGCCGCATATAGTCGCGGCTGGCCGATTTCGATTTCGACTTTCCCGCAGGAGACATCCGATGAATCTCTTCAGCAAGCTGCGTGAGCGCGAGGCATTGGGCCGGCCGCTCCGGATCGGCTTGATCGGGGCCGGCAAGTTCGGATCGATGTATCTGGCGCAGGTGCCGCGCACGCCGGGCATTCATCTGGTCGGGATCGCCGATCTGTCGCCGGCCAATGCGCGGGCCAACCTCGCCCGCGTGGATTGGCCTGAGGAGCGCTATTCGGCGTCCTCGCTCGACGATGCCTTGAAGACCAGAACGACGCATGTCGGCGACGACTGGCAGGCGCTGGTGGCGCATCCGGAAATCGAGATCATCATCGAATGCACGGGAAATCCGCCCGCGGCGGTGGAGCACGCGCTGGCGGCTTTCCGCCATGGCAAGCATCTCATCAACGTCACGGTGGAGGCGGATGCGTTCTGCGGACCGCTGCTGGCGCACAAGGCCAGCCAGGCCGGCGTGATCTACAGCCTGGCCTATGGCGATCAGCCCGGTCTCGCCTGCGAACTGGTTGATTGGGCGCGAACCGCCGGCTTTCCGGTCGTCGCCGCCGGCCGCGGTCATAAATGGCTGCCGCAATACCGGGAGTCGACCCCTGATACCGTCTGGACCCATTGGGGCCTGACGGCGGAACAGGCGAAGGAGGGCGGCCTCAATCCGAAAATGTTCAATGCCTTCCTCGACGGTTCGAAGCCGGCGATCGAGAGTGCGGCGATCGCCAATGCGACGGGCCTCGAGGCGCCCGACGCGGGATTGAGCTTTCCGCCGGGCTCGATCGACGACATCCCGACCCTGATGCGGCCGAAAAGCGAAGGCGGCATCCTCGACCGCAAGGGACTGGTCGAGGTGGTTTCCTGCCTGACGTCCGATGGTGTGCAAATCCCCTATGACATTCGCAAGGGCGTCTGGGTTTGTATCGAGGCCGATACGGATTACATCCGGCGCTGCTTTAAGGAGTACAGCGTCGTGACCGATCCTGATGGCCGCTACATGAGCATGTATCGGCGCTGGCACATGATCGGGCTGGAACTCGGCATCTCCGTCGCCTCGGTGGGACTGCGCAACGAGCCGACGGGCGTGGCGTCCTGCTTCAACGCCGACGTGGTGGCCACCGCCAAGCGCGATCTCGCGCCGGACGAAATGCTGGATGGCGAGGGCGGCTACACCGTGTTCGGCAAGCTCGTCCCCGCGCAACGCTCTCTCGCGCAGGGCGGCCTTCCGCTGGGCCTTGCTCACCATCTCAAGCTGGTGCGGCCGGTCCGCAAGGACCAGTTGCTGACCTGGAACGACGTCGCCATCGACGAGACCCTGCCGGCGTTCAAGGCGCGGAGGGAAATGGAGACGATCTTTGCGCCCGCAGGCGCTGTCGTCAGCGCTGCATAGGCATGTTGGGCAGGTACGATGGTTTCCTGAATATCAGCTATTGAAGGATTGGTTCAGCGCATAACTTGACCTCCCCATAGTAACGGCTGCAGATGTCGCGCCCGGGGCGGCAGGCGATGCGGCCGCTCCGGCGAATGCGCGCGCGGAAATGCGCGCCGAAATACCAAAGGGAGCCATCCGTATGAGCGTCACCACGGCCATGATGAGCGTGCCCAAGCCCGCGTCCGATCTGATCGAGGCCTTCAGGAGCGCGCCCACCTGCATCATCAGCGACAATCTGGCCCGGCTGCCGGGCGCCGTGGGGCTGCGTCAGTTCCATCGCTCTGGCCGGCTGGTGGGAGCGGCGTTCACGGTGCGCACCCGGCCGGGCGACAATCTGGCGATTCACAAGGCGCTTGAACTGGTCGGGCCGGGCGACGTCATCGTCGTCGATGGCGGCGGCGACGAGACCCGGGCGCTGGTCGGCGAGATCATGAAGAACATCGCCGAGCACAGGGGTGCCGCAGGCTATGTGATCGATGGCGCCATCCGCGACGTCGCTGCCTTCGCCGCATCCGACTTTCCGTGCTTTGCGCGCGCGGTCATTCACCGCGGGCCCTACAAGAGCGGTCCCGGCGAAATCAACGTGCCGGTGTCGATCGGCGGATCGGTGGTCTCGCCCGGCGACATCGTGGTCGGTGATGAAGACGGCGTGCTGTCGTTTCCGGCCGCGATCGCAACCAGCTTGCTCGAAGCGGTCCGCGCCCAGATGAAGCGCGAGGATGAAACCCTGCTCGCGATCCGCGAGGGACGCTACCAGGGCTCCTACGCGAAATCCTGATCGCAAATCCTGATCGAGAGACATTGAGGATGCCACGATGAGTCAGAAGGACGAGTTTCACAATCTGGACAATCCGCATGACGGGCTGTTTCGCGAGCTCGCGACGGGCGTCACCACGCGGATCTTCGCCGGCGAGCATGCCATGCTCTCGGTGGTGACGCTGGATCCGCATGCGGAAGGCACCCGGCATCATCATCCCGAGGAGCAATGGGGGGTGTTGCTCGAGGGCTCGGCCATCCGGTTTCAGGGCGATGAGCAGATCGAAGTGAAGAAGGGTGATTTCTGGCGCACCCCGGGCAACGTGCCGCACACCATGCGCGCAGGACCGCAAGGCGCGCGCGTGCTCGATATCTTCAGCCCGCCGCGGCCGGAATACAAGAAGCCCGGATCGGGCTTCGGCAATTCATAGACCTGCGAACAAAAAAACAAGCGCAGCACAAACCCGGGAGAGAGACATGCGGAAGATCACGAGACGTACCATGCTGGCGGCGTCAGCCGCTTTTGCCGTCACGCCGGCGCTGGCGCAGCAGGCCAAGAACATGACGCTGGTGGTGCCGTTTCCGCCGGGAGGTTCCACCGACGCGCTGGCCCGGCTGCTGCAGGCGCATCTGCAAACCAGGCTCGGTCGCACCGTGCTGGTCGAGAACAAGTCGGGTGCCGCCGGCTCGCTCGGCGCCGCCCAGGTCGCGAAGAGCGCGCCTGACGGCACGACGTTCCTCGTCACCTTCGATTCCCATGCGGTGATTCCCGCCATTCTCGAGAAGCCGCAGCTCGACGTCGAGAAGGACCTGGTGCCGGTGTTCCTCGTCGGCACCGCGCCTTATGTGATCGCGGCCAATGCCAGCCGGCCGTTCAAGACCTTTGCCGACGTTATCGCGGCTTCGAAGGCAAAGCCCGGCTCGATCCAGTACGCTTCGGTCGGCATCGGCACCCTCGGCCATCTCGCCATGACGATGCTCGCCAAGCAGGCCGGCGTCGACATCACCCATGTGCCTTACCGCGGCGGCGGTCCGGCCATGAACGACGTGCTGGGCGGACATGTCGATCTGATCGTGGGATCGGCGGCGCTGATAACGGCGCAGCTCGGGCCCAACCTTCGTCCGCTGCTGCAGCTCGGCCGCGAGAGGCTGCCGTCGCTGAAGGACACCCAGACCTCTATGGAAGCGGGCTTTCCGGATTCCGAGACGCTGGCCTGGTGGGGCATTTTCGCTCCCACCGGCACGCCCCCGGATGCCATTGCCAGCATGGCGAAATCGGTCAAGGAGATCCTGAGCGAGCCGGCGATCGCGGCACAGCTGCGTGACACCCAGCAGATGTCGCTGCTGTTTGCCGATGCCAAGGATTTTGGCGCTTTCTTCGCAAAACAGGTCAGCACCTGGGGCAAGGTCGTGCGCGAGAACAACATCAAGGCCTAGACTCTATCGGCCGGATCGAGGCCATCCGGCCACGCTTTCGCTTCAATGCGTTCCCATGACGTGACAGGCAGCCGGCCCCGCGAATCAAGCGCGGGGCCGGCTGCGTACAAAAAGCGATACGGAAATCGGTTGGTGAGCAACGCGAACGCAATGAAAGCCCTGTTCGCCATCGTTCTCTGCCTGCCTCTGGGCTTCGTCGGTCCGGCATCCGCCGAGCCATCGCCCGCCTCGATGATTTCCCAGTTCCGGGCGAAGCAGGGGGAAGGCAAGGTTGCCATCGATGCGACCCTGAACCGGATTGCCCTCGATCAGGCCAAGGCCATGGCCGCCAAAGAC
>JAUXWH010000284.1 GCA_030681365.1 Bradyrhizobium sp. | reverse complement strand
AAGGTGCGGCGCATGTCGAGCCGCAGGCCGCGCGCGTCGGGTTGGAAGCGGCGGGTGCGCAGTTCGGCCTGCGGCAGCCGCATCTGCGCGATGGCGCGGGTGACCTGCGCGATTTCGGCCGCGCTCATCTGCGCGAAATCCTTCTTCTGCAGGATTTCCTTGTCGGACACCGACAGCCGCAGCTCCTGCTCCTGGGCCTGCGGCATCTCGGTGGTCTGCGGCTGCGACAGCGCTTCCTGGACCCGGCGCGACGCCGGCGGCGGCTTCTTTTTGGCGTGATCCGGCAGCGGCACCGAATCCAGCATGTGCTTCCATTCCTCGGCGGCGCGGAAGAACAGATCGAACGCCTGCGCGAAGATCAGCGCGTGCTCGTGGCGCTTGACGAAGATGGCCTCCAGCGTGGTGAAGACGTCGGCGCGGTTGCCGATCTCGATCACCTGCAGCGCATTGAGCGCATCGATCACCGCGCCGGGCCCGACCGGAATGCCGGCGGCGCGCAACGCCCGCGCGAAGCCGACGACATTGTCCGCCATCTGGCCGGTCGGGGGATTGAGATGATCGATGGGCATGGGAATCTCTGCTCTCTCACACGCTCGGTGCGCCCCCTCTCCCGCTTGCGGGGGAGGGTCGGGGTGGGGGCTGCCTCAACGAGCGCACCGTTCGATGCGGTCGCTGTGTTAGCCAGCGCAAACGTTCAACGCCTGAGCAATCGGAGAGAGCCCCCACCCCGGCCCTCCCCCCCAAGAGCGGGAGAGGGAGCGCACTGCGATTGCCTCTCTGGCGTCGCCTAATTCTCGCTCGTCGCTTCCTTCAAGACCTTCTGCAGGCCGTCGCCCTGCATCCGCGCGATGTCGTCCTGGTATTTCAGGAGCGCGCCGAGGGTGTCGCCGACCACCTGCGGGGTCAGCGAGCGCGCATCGAGTTCGGTCAGCGCGGTGGCCCAATCGATGGTTTCGGCGACGCCGGGCGATTTGTAGAAGTCCTGGTTGCGTAGCGCCTGCACGAAGCGGACGACCTGCTGCGACAGCTTTGCGGAGATGCCGGGCACCCGCGACTTGACGATCGCCAGCTCGCGCTCGGCATCGGGATAATCCACCCAGTGATAGAGGCAGCGGCGCTTCAGCGCGTCGTGAATTTCGCGGGTGCGGTTCGAGGTGATGATCACGATCGGCGGATGCGGCGCCTTGATGGTGCCGAATTCAGGAATCGTGACCTGGAAATCCGAGAGGATTTCCAGCAGGTACGCCTCGAACGCCTCGTCGGCGCGGTCGAGTTCGTCGATCAGCAGCACAGGCGGGCCGCCGACGTCGGGCTCCAGCGCCTGCAGCAGCGGCCGCTTTATCAGATAGCGTTCGGCGAAGATGTCGCTGGACAGTTGGTCGCGGTCGGTATCCCCGGCGGCCTCGGCGAGCCGGATCGCGATCATCTGGGCCGCGCTGTTCCACTCATAGACCGAGGAAGCGACGTCGAGGCCTTCATAGCATTGCAGCCGGATCAGCTTGCGCCCCAGCGCCGCCGACAGCACCTTTGCGATCTCGGTCTTGCCGACACCGGCCTCGCCTTCGAGGAACAGCGGCCGGCCCATCCGCAGCGACAGATAAGTCACCGTGGCCAGCGAACGCTCCGCGAGGTAGCCGCGCGAGGTCAAAAGGTCGAGCATCGCATCGACGGAGGTGGGCAGCGCCGATACGGTCATGTGAGAACCAGCCTTTGCAAAGCCAGCCTGGATGCGTCAGGCAACGGAAGCATCAGGCTTTGCGGTCGCGGCTTCGACGGCGCGGCGCGCCAGCACCGCGATCAGATGGGCGCGGTATTCGGCACTGCCGTGCAGGTCGCCGTTCAAGCCGTCTGATGGCACCGTCATGCCGTCGAGCGCCTTCGGCGAGAAGCGCTTCTTCAGGGCTTCCTCGAACGAGGTGACGCGGAACACGCCTTCCGAGCCGGCGCCGGTGACGGCGACGCGGACATCCGACGGACGCTTGGCGACGAACACCCCGACCAGCGCGTAGCGTGAGGCCTGGTTGCGGAACTTGATGTAGGCGGCCTTCTTCGGCACCGGGAACATCACCTTGGTGATGATCTCGTCGCTCTCCAGCGAGGTGGTGAACAGCCCCTGAAAGAATTCCTCCGGCTTGAGGCGGCGCTTGTTGGTGACGATGGTGGCGCCGAGCGCCAGACACGCCGCGGGATAATCGGCGGTCGGATCGTTGTTGGCGAGCGAGCCGCCGATGGTGCCCTTGTGGCGCACCGCGGGATCGCCGATCAAGCCGGCCAGTTCGGCCAGCGCCGGGATCGCCTCGCCGACGATGGCGGAATTGGCCACCGAATTGTGGGTGGCGGTGGCGCCGATCACCAGCGAGCGGCCCTTCATCTCGATGCCGTCCAGCCCCTCGATATGGCTGAGGTCGACCAGATGCGGCGGGCTGGCGAGCCGCTGCTTCATGACCGGCAGCAGCGTGTGGCCGCCGGCGATCACCTTGGCGTCCTCGTTCTTCAGCAGCAGATTGGCAGCCTGCCGAACGGTCGCCGGACGATGGTATTTGAATTCGTACATGAGAGTTTCCTGATCGCCGTGCGTTACGCGAGGTCGGATTTCGCCATCGCCTTGGCGCCGGCCGCGATCGATTGAACGATGTTCTGATAGCCGGTGCAGCGGCAGAGATTGCCTTCGAGTTCTTCGCGGATGGTGTGGTCCGAGAGGTCGTGGCCCTTGCGATGGACCAGGTCGACCGCGGTCATGATCATGCCGGGGGTGCAGAAGCCGCATTGCAGGCCGTGGTGCTCGCGGAACGCCTCCTGCATCGGATGCAGCGGCGCGCCGTCGGCGGCAAGGCCCTCGATGGTCCTGACCTCATGGCCATCGGCCATCACCGCCAGCGTGGTGCAGGCCTTGACCGCCTTGCCGTCGAGATGGACGACGCAGGCGCCGCATTGCGAGGTGTCGCAGCCGACATGGGTGCCGGTCAGGCGCAGATTCTCGCGCAGAAACTGCACTAGCAGGGTGCGGGGATCGATATTGGCGTTGACGGGATTGCCGTTCACGACGAGGGAGATCTTGGCCATTCAGCACTCTCTTCATCTGCGCTGCTGCATTGCACAGCCGCGCAGTCATTAAAATCATTCCAAAGCCATAATATGGGCCATCCCGGCAATGAGCAACCTCGCCTTGGGCATGGCTTGGTATGACTTACGGGGGCTTCGGCGGGCGGGCCTTTTCAGGGCTAGTGTACCGGAATCACAAATCGGTGTTGCCGCCATCCTTCGAGACGCCTCGCCGCGCTCGGCTCCTCAGGATGAGGTTTAACCTGTTGAAACACAACAACCTCATGCTGAGGAGCGAGCGGCGCGAGCGTCTCGAAGCATGGGCAGCAAGCGACCTACCGATCTCGCATCGTCAGGTTCAGCCCTGCACCGCCTTGGCGAAGTTGGCGAAAAATTCATCGGCCAGCTTCTTGGCCGAGCCGATGATCAGGCGCTGGCCGAGTTGGGCCAGCTTGCCGCCGATCTGCGCCTCGACATTGTAGGTCAGCAGCGTGCCGCCGTCCTTGTCGGCCAGCGCCACGGTGGCGCCGCCCTTGGCGAAGCCGGCGACCCCGCCCTCGCCCTCGCCGGATATCTTGTAGCCGTTCGGCGGATCGAGATCGCTCAGCGTCACGCGCCCCTTGAAGCGGGCCGAGACCGGGCCGACCTTCATCTTGGCGACCGCCCGAAAACCGTGGTCTTCGGTTTTCTCCAGCTCCTCGCAGCCGGGGATGCAGGCCTTCAGCACTTCCGGATCGTTCAGCTTGGTCCACACGGCCTCGCGCGGCGCCGCAAGCTGGACTTCGCCGTTCATCGTCATGGCCATGGTGGAGCCTCCTGGATCGTTTGCCGTGATCCCCCAAGTAAAGCACGTCAGGCCCAAAAGGAAGGGCAGTGATGGACGACGGGCGATGCATATTCGCAGCGCAGCAGAGATCTGGATGCTTTGGGATTGGCAGAGGCCGGGCGAAAATGATTAGGTCGCGCACCTCACGAGGAATCCAAGATGCCGATGATCGATGCCGATGGTTGCCTGCTCAATGTCTCCGTCGAGGGCCGCGATGGCGGTCCGACCCTGATGCTGTCGAATTCGCTGGGCTGCACCTTGCAGATGTGGGAGCCGCAGATGAAGGCGCTCACCCAGCTGTTCCGGGTGATCCGCTACGACCGGCGCGGCCACGGCAAATCCGGCGTGCCGCCGGGCCCCTATTCCATGGAGCGATTCGGCCGCGATGCGCTGGCTATCCTCGACGACCTCAACATCGAAAAGGCACACTGGTGCGGATTGTCGATGGGCGGCATGGTCGGGCAATGGCTGGGCGCCAACGCGCCGGAGCGGTTCGGCAAGATCATTCTTTCCAACACCGCCTGCCACTATCCCGATCCGACCAACTGGCACAACCGCATCAAGGCGGTGCAGGAAGGCGGCATCGCCGCGGTGGCCGACACCGTCATCGCGGGCTGGCTGACCGCCGATTTCCGCGAACGCGAGCCGCAGATCACCGCCAATCTGAAGGCCATGCTGCTCGCCACCCCGGTGCAGGGCTATCTCGCCTGCTGCGAGGCGCTCGCCACCCTCGACCAGCGCGCGCTGCTGCCGAAAATCAAGAGTCCGACGCTCGTCATCGCCGGGCGCCATGACATGTCGACGCCGATCGCGGCCGGCGAATTCATCCGCAGCCAGATTCCGGGCGCCAGCCTAACGATTCTCGACGCCGCGCATATTTCCAACATCGAGCAATCGCACGCCTTCACCGACGCGGTGGTCGGCTTCCTGACGCAGCGCTAGCACCATCAACGTCATTGCGAGCGAAGCGAAGCAATCCATCTACCAACGGTACCGCTGCGAAATGGATTGCTTCGCTTCGCTCGCAATGACGTTGTGGGTTGGGGCGTACGTCGAGCCGGCGTCAGATATTATCCAGAATTCGGGGATGCCGGAGCGACTGATCCGGCGACGTCGCATGGCTATCGGCCTGCGGCACAGCGGGACGTTCGACCAGCAGCACGATGGCGGTGCCGAGCAGCAGCAACAGCTCCGTCGCATGCAGCCGCAGAGCGGCGCTCTCGCCGACCTGCGAGGCCAGCACCATGCTGGCGAAACTGATCAGGCTGCCGATCGCCAGCGCGATCCCGAGCGCCTCGTCGCAGCCGCCGGTCTTGCGGATCGAGGCGCGGGTGATGAGAGCCACGAACAGCGCGAAGAAGGCCACGACGGTGAGCTTGCCCAGGGCCAACAGCCAGGCGAGGCGAACCGTGTTGATGGCCGCCAGTTGCAGATGATCGCTGATGAACAGTGCGACCGATATGTTCGGCCGCTCATAGAGACCGTGGATCGGCGAAATCATGATTTTGAGGGCGACGATGGTCCAGGTCGGGATGAAATAGGCCGCCAGCAGCGCGCCGTTGAATGAACTGATCCGCCAGTTTGTCGACATGCCGCTTCCCGCTGTTCCGCACGCGCTCCGGACCGGGGCGGCGGCTTGCGGCGAGCTAACCCCCTTAAACAGCGGCGGGCAATTTAAACCATTTGTTTACCTTAACGGCCGGATTGGCGGAGCATGACACCGTTCTGCAAGTGAGATCGCCGTCCGACACGCCGGGTGCGTTCCGAGGCCCGGTCGACGTCTACGGTCCTCGAGAGCAATTCGATACATGTCGGGAGGTCACCGGGTCACTCGTCCTCGGGATATCAAAGCCGGAGTTTCTCTATGCGCCCCACCATTACCGCCTTCAAAAATTCGCCCGATCGCGGCAAGGGACTGGCGCGCGACATGCCGGTTCGCTGGGCGCTTGAAGAAGTCGGCCGGCCCTACGACGTTCGTCTGGTTTCATTCAGTGAAATGAAGCAAGCCGCGCATCGAACGCTGCAGCCCTTCGGGCAAATTCCCACCTATGAGGATGGCGACCTCGCGCTGTTCGAGTCGGGCGCCATCGTGCTGCATCTTGCGCAGCGCCATCAGGGCCTGTTGCCGGACGATGCGAATGCCCGCGCACGCGCGATCATGTGGATGTTTGCCGCGCTTGGTACCATCGAGCCGCCGATCGTCGAGCGCGAAATAGCCGCGCTCGTGGAGCGCGACGAGACCTGGTACGAGCAGCGGCGGCCCATCCTCGAGCAGCGCGTCCGCGACCGGCTCAACCAGCTTTCCCGTCGCCTTGGCGACGACGACTGGCTCGAGCACGAGTTCAGCGCCGGTGACCTCATGATGGTGGCGGTGCTGCGCAGATTGAAGGGATCGGGTCTGCTGGAGGAGCATCCGAACGTCCCAGCCTATGTCGCTCGCGGCGAAGCGCGGCCCGCCTTCAAACGCGCCTTCGACGCTCAGCTGGCGGTCTTCACCGCCGGATCGACGATCTAGTCGAGAAGCCGAAGCATCATGGCTTCAAGGAAACCGCCTCCCGCCAAGGAAAAGCCCCGCCTTTCGGCGGGGCCTTCCCTGCTCTCGCTTGAAATCAGGTCACCGCTAGTGACCCGCCCTCTGGTCCGGGTTCGGCCTCTGGCCCGGGTCCTGTTGCTGCTGGCCGGGCTTCTGGCCGCCGCCCTGCTGCTGGCCGGGCTTCTGACCCGGATTCTGATTCTGCTGACCCGGGTTCTGACCCTGCTGGCCCGGATTCTGGTTCTGTTTGGTCATCGGAATCTCCGTTGTTGACGCAACGGGAAGACAACTTGCGAAGCCAAATCCGGTTGCGAAGAAAACCCGGTTCCGGCGCGATCATTGCATGGCCAGGGCTTGTTGCGACTATGGCAGCGGGGAACCCGGCTACAAAATGACCCATGGACAAGCCCCTTCAGCCGCACCCCGCGCTGTTGCCGCGCCCGGTTCCTTGCTGTTACAAAATGACACGACGCGGCGTACCGGCTGCCGGGGCCACCGCCGCGTCATCCAAAAAAACGGCAGCGCATGGATTATTTCGCCCAGCAACTCATCAACGGCATCGTGCTCGGCTCGATCTATGGCCTGATCGCCATCGGCTACACCATGGTCTATGGCATCGTCGGCATGATCAATTTCGCCCATGGCGATATTTTCATGATCGGCGGCTTCATC
>JAUXWH010000283.1 GCA_030681365.1 Bradyrhizobium sp. | reverse complement strand
CGCAACATGGTCGAGGTGAAGAACGAGATGAAGGCCAAAGGCATCGAGAAGCCGATCGTGGCCTCGCTCGCCGGCGACATCGAAGTCGAGGAGGCCGCCGACTATCTCTACCAGAACGGCATCGTCGCCTACGCCTACTCGACCGAAATCCCGGTCGCGGTGCTCGGCGCCAAATACAAATGGGCACGTGGGGCGGGGTTGCTGTAACGACCTGTCCTTCAACAACACAAACGCCGCTTCGGGCAACCGGAGCGGCGTTTTTCGTAAGCGGCATAGGCGAGACGCGTCAGGATGAGGACATCGTCGCTTTCTGGGCGGCACACACCACTTCGTCATGGTGAGGAGCGCGTTCGGCAGCGTCTGGCGCTGTCGGACGCGCGTCTCGAACCATCGGGCACGCTTCCTGCGGCCATCCCTCGAGACGCCGCGCGAAGCGTGCGCGGCTGCTCCACCGACAACGGTGAACCTCCGCCGAATGAGTGGACAGGTTTGCCGCCATTGCGTGACTACCCGACGGGCAAATCACTTCTGGTTTACAGAATTAGTGTCAAGCCTCGAAATGGAAAATATTTCTGTTTATCAGAAATAAAGATCGGGCTATATAAACAGCCATCCCGTCCCACTCAGAGGGGCATTGCGCAAGGTCACCAGTGCGGGACGGGGATGCGGTGGACGCGGAGGGCGCTCTTTGACCAAGGCGCCTGAAGTGGACGGCGAAATCGTGTGGTTCCGGCACCCCAAGGGCAGGTGTCAAGTTCGCAGCTTAAGGCAGCGCGGATGACGGTGGCAAAAGTGCAGGGCTCACCGAGGAGAGCGCGTATAAGCCGTAAACCATTGCGCGGGGAATGCCGGGTGATTTCCGGTGTGACCTGACTAACGCGTGTGCGTTTTACTCCCTACCCATTGCACACGTGGCTATCGGGCGCATCGGGCGCCCGGCATTCCCCGCGCCCTCTGATCGGAGAGAGGGCGACCATTGATCGCAAACCTCGGGTGTATCCAGCCGCGAGAACTATAAGCGTGTCCGCATCCCATCAGCGTCATTGCGAGGAGCGTTTGCGACGAAGCAATCCATTTTTTCTTCCTTGGTGTTTCAAGAAAGCTGGATTGCTTCGCGTCGCTCGCAATGACGTTGTGAGTTGGCCGAACGCGCCACCACTGGCGCGGAGACGGACGCCGAAGCCATCCACTCTTTCACGTCAACTAACAGTCCCTTACTGGACACCGCCAAATTATCGGGCTGATATGCGACAAAATGACACGATGCGGAGAATCGTCGACAACAACGCTCCGCATCTACCTGGAGGAACTCCAATGATCCCCTTTCATACGCGCCTGCTCGGCGCCGCTATAGCGCTGGCGCTCGTGGCCGGCGTTCCCGCACTCGCGCAACCGCTCGAGCTCAAGGTGATGGCGCCGGCGGCGCCGGGC
Organism: Bradyrhizobium sp.; assembly: GCA_030681365.1. GTDB lineage: Bacteria > Pseudomonadota > Alphaproteobacteria > Rhizobiales > Xanthobacteraceae > Bradyrhizobium. The sequence continues at coordinate 11,264 of JAUXWH010000283.1, read as the reverse complement.
GGCGGATGGGATCAGACGGCGCGGGCGATGCAGCAGGCGCTGGTCGCCGCCGGTGTCGCGCGCAGCGTCCAGGTCACCAACGTGGCGGGCGCCGGCGGCAGTGTCGGCATCGCGCAGTTCGTCAACGGCGCCAAGGGTGACGGCAACCAGCTGATGGTGAACGGGTTTGTCATGGTCGGCGCGCTCGCCATGAACAAGTCGCCGGTGACGCTCGATCAGGTGACGCCGATCGCGCGGCTCACCGAGGAGATCCAGGTCATCGTGGTACCCGCGAATTCGCCGATCAAGACGGCGCAGGATCTGGCCGCCGCGCTCAAGGCCGATATCGCCAAGGTCACCTTTGCCGGTGGCTCGGCCGGCGGCGTCGACCACATCATGGCGGCGCTGTTCGCCGGCACGATCGGCGCCGATCCGAAGAAGATCAACTACATCCCGTTTTCCGGCGGCGGCGAGTCGCTGGCGGCCATTCTCGGCGGCAAGGTCACCGCCGGCATTTCCGGGCTGAGCGAATATGACGGCCAGATCAAGTCAGGCAAACTGCGCGCGCTCGGCGTCACCGCCGAAAAACGCATCGCCGGCGTCGATATTCCGACCTTCAAGGAACAGGGCATTGACCTCGTGCTCGCCAACTGGCGTTCGGTGATGGCGCCTCCCGGCATCACGGCGGAACAGAAGAAGACGCTCAGCGATGCCGTGGAGAAGATGGTCAAGTCCGACGCCTGGAAGGGCATCCTCAAGCAGAAGGGCTGGGACGACGCCTGGCTCGGCGGCGATGCGTTCGCCGATTTCCTGAAGAAGGAAACCGCGCGCGTCACCGACGTGCTGAAGTCGGTCGGCCTCATCAAATCATGAGCGAGCCGCCGCAGGGATCGGCATCGCGGCGCCTCGATCCCGCGGGCGTCGTCATTGCCGTGGCGCTCGCGGCGGTGGCCGTGGTGCTGGTGTGGGACGCGGGCCAGCTGCAATCCAACAATCCTTACGGCATGGGGCCGCACGTGATGCCCGTCGTCATCGCCGCAGGGCTCGGCATTCTCGCGATCGGCAATCTGGTGGAGGCGCTGCGCGGCCATCTGCCGGCGCGCGAGAGCGCCGATCCCAAAGCGGTGTGGCTCATTCTCGGCGGACTGGCGCTGCTGATCGCCATCATCGGCCTTGGCGGCGGCTTTATCCTGGCGACCACGGCGCTGTTCGTCACCACGGCGACGGCGTTCGGGCGGCGCGCCGTACTCGCTGATCTCGGCATCGGCCTGGTGCTGACCACGCTGATCTACATCGCCTTCAACCGGCTGCTGACCTTAAGCCTTCCCGCCGGCCCGCTGGAAAGGCTGTTCTGATGGACGCCTTCTTCGCACTCGCCAACGGCATGGCCGTCGCGATCCAGCCGATGAACCTGCTCTACGCGCTGATCGGCGTGCTCCTGGGCACCGCGGTCGGCGTGCTGCCCGGCATCGGTCCGGCGCTCACCGTCGCGCTGCTGCTGCCGGTGACCTACAAGCTCGATCCCGGCGGCTCGCTGATCATGTTCGCCGGCATCTATTACGGCGGCATGTATGGCGGATCGACCACCGCCATCCTGATCAACACGCCCGGCGAGAGCGCCTCGATGGCGACCGCGCTCGAGGGCAACAAGATGGCCAAGGCCGGCCGCGGCGGTCCGGCGCTGGCGACCTCGGCGATCGGCTCGTTTGTCGCCGGCACCATCGCCACCCTCGGTCTCGCGTTTCTGGCGCCATGGCTGGTCGATTTCGCAGTGCGCTTCGGGCCGGAAGATTATTTTGCGTTGATGTGCGTGGCCTTCGTCACGGTGTCCGCCACCTTCGGCACGTCGCCGATCCGCGGACTGACCAGCCTGTTCGTCGGCCTGACGCTCGGGCTTGTCGGCATCGACAAGCTCACCGGCCAGGCCCGGCTCGCGTTCGGTATCCCCGAACTGCTCGACGGCGTCGAGGTGACGACGCTGGCGGTCGGCCTGTTCGCGGTAGGGGAGGCGCTCTACGTGGTCTCGCGCCGTCATCACAGCGAGGAAAAGCTGGAGCCGGTGCGCGGCTCGCTGTGGATGACCAGAGAGGACTGGCAACGGTCGTGGAAGCCGTGGCTGCGCGGCACGGCGTTCGGTTTTCCGATCGGCGCCTTGCCGGCCGGCGGCGCCGAGATTCCGACATTTCTGTCGTATTCCACCGAGAAGCGCCTGACAAAACATCCGGAGGAATTCGGCAAGGGCGCGATCGAAGGCGTCGCGGGACCGGAAGCGGCCAACAACGCCTCCGCCGCCGGCACGCTGGTGCCGTTGCTGACCTTGGGGCTTCCGACCTCGGCGACCGCCGCGATGATGCTGGCGGGGTTTCAGCAATACGGCCTCAATCCGGGGCCGCTTCTCTTCGCGGAGCGGCCCGAACTGGTGTGGGGCCTGATCGCCAGCCTGTTCATCGCCAACGCCATGCTGCTGGTGCTCAACCTGCCGCTGGTCGGGTTGTGGGTGAAGCTGCTGGCGATCCCGCAGCCCTGGCTTTACGCCGGCATTCTGGTGTTCGCGACGACAGGCACCATTGCCGCAAAACCGTCGGTGGTCGAACTGTCGATGCTGGCCGGCTTCGGCGTGATGGGCTTCTTGATGCGCCGGTTCGATTTTCCGATCGCGCCTGTCGTCATCGGCCTGATCCTCGGGCCGATAGCTGAAAGCCAATTGCGCCGCGCGATGTCGATCAGCCTCGGTGATCCCATGGCGCTGCTGCAAAGCCCCGTCTCGGCGACGCTGCTCGGCATCGCGCTGATCGCGCTGGTGGCGCGGTTCGTGATGCGGGGCCTCGGACGATTCAGGGCGAACGAGGATTAGGTTGGCTGCAACCCGACAAATCCGCGCAGCCTCGTCACCGTTTCGGCAGCGTCCTTGGCTTCCTCGGTGGTCAGCACGGTGACTTCGCCGGTACGCCTGTGCACGACGCTGTGATGGATTGTCGCGCCGGAGGCGCCGTCCACTTCCGACTTCACCGCGATGTCGTCGATGTCGTCGAGCGCGAACTCGACAGGCTTCCTGTTCCAGAGCAGCAATTTCTTCTGCAGCGTCGCCTTGCCGTAATCCTTGTCGAGCGTCAGTGTCGTCGAGCCCGCTTTCAAAACCAGCTTGCCCGGATTTTCCTCGATCTGTTTCATGGCAGTCCCTCCGCTTCCTGGAAGTGAACTCGACCTGATCCCGGCTCTCCGGTTTCACGCCGCCCCATGCTTTTTATTTTGCCTCAGGCTACATCCGCGCACCCAGCCTGTCATCGGGACAAATTGCCATCCCCGGTGGCGCGACGCTCAGGAACCGGGCCGCAGCATCGGCGTCAACACCGGGGAGGCGCCGCTCTGGATCCGGCCGATAATCCGGAAACCATGGCGTTCGTACAGGGAAATATTGCGGGGGTTCGAGCTTTCCAGGTAGGCCGCGGCACCCTGTTCGTCGCAGCGCCGCAGCGCGTGCTTCAGCAGCAGCGCGCCGAGCCCTTGCCCGATCCAGTTCGGATCCGCGGCGATCAGGGGGAGATACCAATGCGGCTCGTGCGGATGATGTTCGGCCATGGCTTTCATCACGGCGCCGACATCCTCGGCGATGTCGGGGCGGAACGCTCCCTCCATGACCGCGCCCATTTCCGCGTCATCGGGCTCGACGCCTGGCGGCAGCCACAGGGCGGCGGCGCGCACCCCGTCGGTGATATCAGCGGTGCCGTGCTCGAAGGCCCGGCCGCCGAAGGCCTTGGCGAAACGGGGCATCGTTTTGAGGTATTCGGACGAGTCGGGCCAAACCCAGCGTGTCATCGGGTCGGTGGCGAACCCGAGCACAATGGTATTGATCGCGCTCGCCTGAAGGCTCGCGTCCGCGGATCTGACTTCCGGCAATGCCGACATCGTGTGGTCTCCCTGGCCTTGAAGACGCTGCATGATTGTTGAATCCGACGTTCATCAAGATTAAATTTGACGGCTACCGTTGTGCAACCTCCCTCCGGGGGAAACCTTCAGCTAACTTGCCGGTTGGAAGGCCCGGGAAAACTGGAAGGGTTTTGGACATGAAGAAAGCAATATTGGCATTGGTGACCGCTGCCGTCGTCGGCTTCACCTCCCTGGCGGCCCCATCGCCGGCAGAAGCGCATTGGCGGGGACGGGGATTTGGTCCCGGACTGGCGGGCGGATTGATTGCGGCCGCGGTAATTGGCGGCATCGCGTCCAGCGCCTACGCCTACGGCCCGCGTTACGGCTACTACGGCGGCTATGCACCCGCCTATTACGGTGGCTATGCCCCGGCCTATTACGGCGGATACGCCCCGGCTTACGGCTATGCTCCGGCCTATTATGGCGGCTACACCACCTACTATGCTCCGGCCTATTATCCCCGCGTCCGGCGCGTGATCCGTCGTCCCTATGCGTATTACGGCGGACCCCGGTATTACGCGCCACGCTACATCGGGGCACGGTACTACCGCGGTGCACCTCGGGTTTATCGCGCGTATCGTCGCTGGTGATCGCCAGGCGTGACACACACACACACATCTCGACGGCGAGAGGTCGCATGGATTCTGCGACCTTCTTCGCGTCAGCCGCGATCCGCCATCGAACTATCCCAACTCGAAGCTGGTGACGCCGAATACCCGATCCAGTCGCAACGGCGGGATCGCGCCCGTATACATGCGAGCGGTCTCGAACACAGGCGCGAGCCCGAGGTCCTGCGCCAGCGAGACCGCGTCGCGGTTAATGCCGGGAACGTCGAGAAAGATCTCGCCGCCGCCGACGCCGGCCAGCAAGGCCGACAAAACCACTTCGGCGGTGGCGCGGTCGTCGGCCACCAGCGGGCCGATCTTGCGACCCTTTCGGCACGGACGGATCACGCCCCAGCCGGCCAGCCTGCCATCGCGCATGACAGCGCGACCGAAATGCCCGGGCGAGCCGATCCAGGCGCGCAGGAAAGCGGTGCGCGGCGCCGGAAACACGGTCGCGTCATAAGCTTCCACGGCTGCCAATGGGACTTTGGTCAACGCGATGACACCCGCTGGCGGCGCATCCGGTGGCGTGACGGCGCCGCCGTAACGGACGTTGGCGTAAGCCAACTCGAATCCGGATTTCCGGTAGTTCTGCTGTTGCGCCGCCACGCCATCCAGCCCGATCACGCGTGGGCCGGCATGCGCGATGGCCGCGTTCCACAGGCGTAGCCCGAAGCCGCGGCCGCGCAAATCCTTCCGCACGATATAGAAGCCGAGGAAGGCGAAGCTTCCGCTGTAATTGACGCAGGAGACCGTCGCTGCCGGAGCCCCTTCGAACTCTCCGATGAAGAAGCCTTGCGGATCGGCGGCGGCGAAGCAGGCGTCGTCGGCAAGGCCGGGGTTCCAGCCTTCGGCTGCGGCCCAGTCCACGGCTATCGGGATTTCCTCCGGCCGCATCGGCCGGATGCGCAAACCGTCCATGGCGGGCGATGCGGCGAATGAATTCATAACCGATATGACCACGGGCCCATCATTGATGGCAACCGCGGGAGAGATCGACACCATCGTCGAATTCGAGAAGGTCCTGGATTTGCGCCGACAACGCAAGAGGTGCGGATGCAGAGCTGGAACCCTTGGCGCAGTTACGACAAGGTTCGATGGAACCCCGAAATGATGGAACGTCCCTCCAATCCGGTCGTTGAACCGCATCGACAATTTCATGGAGGACACGATGACCAATCGCCTTACCGTCTCAATCGTTGCTGCGTCGCTGCTCGCATCGGGCGCCGCCTTCGCCCAATCCACCACCGTTGAGGGTGCCCGTGGCGGTGCCGCGGCCGGTGGCGCTGTCGCCGGTCCGGTCGGCGAGGCTGTCGGCGGCACTGTCGGTGCTGCGGTTGGGCTCGGCCTCGAAATCCCGAACGCCGTGATCACCTCGATCCAGGGTGCGAATGCGCCGTCGGTCACGGTTCGCGAGGAAATCGTGGTCGGTGAGCGGCTGCCACCGACGGTGGAACTGCGAACGGTTCCGAGCCACACCGAATATCGCTATGCCGTGGTCAATGACCGCCGGGTGATCGTCGAGCCGCGCACGCGCAAGATTATCAGGATCATCGACTAACCCCACGCGATAGAACATCCCATCGATCCTCGCGGGATATTATCCCCGCGGGGATCTTTGCGTGTCAGGATAGTTTTGCGCGGCGCGATCGCCCCATGATCCAGCCGATGCCGGCTGCGAGCGCGAGGCCGGCGCAGGCCGCCAGCGCGTCGACGACGAAATCCGACCATCGCGCGTGTCGTCCCGGCGCCCAGAGCTGCAGGATTTCAATCAGCCCGATCATCCCGACCGCGGTCGCAGCCGTCAGGCACCGCCGCTGCGGATAGGCCAGGCCGAAGGCGAGCCCGATCAGCACGAAGGCCAGCGCATGCTCGCCGTTCTGTCCAAGATCGGAATGCGGTCGCAACCCCGGCGGCCCCAGCGTGGCGAAAGCCACGGCGGCGGCCAGCAGCCAGGCGAGGCCTTTAAGGATAATCGTCATCGCCACCGGATAACACGTTTGTCGGCCGGATATGCTGCAGTTGCGAAGTCGCGATGAACTTTGGTTAATGCCTAAACCTATAGCGCTTCCCGCACGCCGAGGCCGAGCATGAAACGCTCCCGGATCTGCACGGGATCCCGGCGGGTGGCGCCGACGCCGGGCTTGTCGTCGATGCGCACCCCGATCAAGGTCGGCCCGGATGCCCCAAGCGATTGGTCGACCAGACGTTCGAAATCTTCCTCGTCAGCCGCCCAGGCGCTGTTGGAAAGACCGGAGGCTACGGCAATGGCGACGATATCCGCCACCGCGGCGGCCGGGGTCGGTTGCGCGCCGGTGATCTGATAGATGCCGTTGTCCATCACGATCAGGGTGAGGTTTTTCGGCGCCAGCGTCGCGATGGTCGAAAGGCAGCCCATCTGCATCAGCAATGAACCGTCGCCCTCGAGCCCGAAGACGCGGCGCTGCGGCTGCGCCAGCGCGACGCCGAGCGCGATCGGGAAGCCGAGGCCCATGCTGCCGAGCATGTAAAAATTCTGCGGACGATGGCCGGCGGCCCACAGATCGAAATTGGTGTTGCCGATGCCGCCGATCACGGCTTCCTCGTGCTTCAGCTTTGCGACCAGCCGCGAGGTAACGTCGAACCGGTTCATCACCTTGGTGTTGCGGGCAGAGGTGTTGGCGGCCGTGTTCATGGCTTCACTCACTTGTCGAAGACTTTGCCGCCGGTCAGCAGCGGCGAAAGGATCAGCGCCACCGGCGCCTGCGTGGTGATGGCCTGCTTGATCGATCGGTCGGCGATGAACTCGAACTCGTCGAGCCGGGTGCAGGTGTGATGCTCCATCGCCAGCGAATCCAGCACCGGCCGCATGGTGCGGCAGACCAGAGACTGGCCGTAGTTGAATTCGCCGAGCGTGCCGCGTTCCGAGATAAACATGATCAGCGGAATCTGGCTGGGCACCACCAGCGACGCCAGCACGTTGGCCAGTGTGGCGAATCCGGAGGTCTGCATCAGCACGGCGCCGCGCATGCCGGCCATCCAGGCGCCGGAGACGATGCCGACCGCTTCTTCCTCCCGCGCCGTGGGGAACGTGGTGAAGAACGGATCGGCGTGGATGGTCCTGATCAGCGTCGTCAGGATGCGGTCGGGAACGTAGGGCACCAGCCGGATGTCGTTGCGCTTGAGTGCTTGCAGCGCCACCTCGTGCCAGCTCTTCTCGCGGGATGGTTGGGCCATTGTCTCCGTCTCGGCAGCCGCCATCGAATTATCCCTTGTTTCGTGCCGATTTTTCGTTCGCGACGTGATCGCGACCGTCCAGCGTTGCGCCGAAACTTGACGCGATCCCCGGGATTGTCAACATGCGCCGATCGTATCCATGACCTGCACCTCCTGGCGATTCCTTGCGGGTCCCCCGGATATGCTGGCGTGTGATAAGAGAAATAAAGATAACGAATATCGGGGAGGGATCTCATGCGCAGATGGTCATCCCCGTCACCAATCCCGCATCTTCCGATGGCTTCCCGAACCGAAAGATCGATGAGCAATGTCCGTGAATAGCAAGCGCGTGTTCTACGTCAAATACCTGGCGCATCCGATCTATGCCGAAATACTGGCGGCGCGGCCTGACGTGCGGCTCGACCGGCTGGAGAACGAAACCGCCGAAGAAGCCTTCGCACCAGTCCTGGCCGCCGCGCATGCCTATCAGGTCGGCGCGGCGCGCGACGAACTCGCGGGCCACTTTCACGTTCACGCCGACCTGTTGAAGCGCGCACCGAACCTCCTGATCGTTTCCAGCAACGGCGCGGGGTTCGATCCAGTGGATGTCGAGGCCTGCACGGCAGCGGGGGTGCTGGTGGTCAACCAGTCCGGCGGCAACGCCCATTCCGTCGCCGAGCACGTGCTCGGCATGCTGCTCACCTTGTCGAAGCGCATCCTCGAGGCCGACCGCGCGCTACGGCGCGATCCCGATGTGAACCGCAATTCCCTGATCGGCACCGAGGCGCAGGGCAAGACCATCGGCATCGTCGGGCTCGGCAATGTCGGCCGCCGGGTCGCCGAACTCTGCAAGGGGTTGCTCGGGATGAAGGTGCTGGCCTACGACCCCTACCTTTCGGCGACCGAGATGGCAGCAAGGGGCGGCGAGAAGGTCGAACTCGACGAAGTGATGCGCCGCTCGGACTACGTCTCGATCAATTGTCCGCTCGCCAGGGATACCCGCGGCATGATCGGCGCGCGCGAATTCGCGCTGATGCAGCCGCATGCCTATTTCATCACCACGGCGAGGGGCTTCATCCATGATGAAGCAGCGCTGTTCGAGGCGCTGCGCGACAAGCGCATCGCCGGCGCGGGCCTTGACGTCTGGGACAAGGAACCGCCGCCCCCGGACCATCCGCTGCTGCAGTTCGACAATGTGCTGGCGAGCCCGCATACCGCAGGCGTAACCAGGGAGGCGCGGGCCAATATGGGCCGGATCGCCGCCGAGCAGATGCTGGGCGCGCTCGACGGCAAGCGGCCGCCGCGCCTGATCAACCCCGAAGTCTGGCCCGCTTATGCCAAACGCTTCGAGCGGGCGTTCGGGTTTGTGCCGGGCTGACGGGTTCGGATCGGTTTTTCGCCGGAGAAGAATTCCATCGCCATCGCCCTGTCCACGGCAATAAATCCATCGTGAACCAATGCTCGGGCGATGGCGGCGTTGCTATTTTCGCCGCGCCCTCGACTCGTCGTTTGGGCGCGACCATTTTCCGTCCGATCGCCATTGCGGAACGCTGGTTCCGGATGGCGCGGAAGGAATTGGCGATATGCGACAGGTAAACTCATTCTTGCGCTCGGCATCGTCCCGGCTGGGACGCCGGCTCAAGCTGATCGTCGCCATTGCGGCCGCCAGCCTGCCCTCGGCCGGCGCCTAGCATCTCCGGACGCCCGATGCCGTCTTGTTGATGCCGGTCAAACAATCTCCCCATGATAGAGCTATATGGACTTGTCTTGGCGCTGCGCGCGAGGGGAAGGTTCCATGTCGCGATTTATCGTTCGATTCATGAAGGACGTGCTCGGCGAAAACGGCCGGCAGGCCGAAATCTGCCAGTGCACCGTGGAAGTTGACGCTTCCAGTGAAGGTCACGCCACGGAGCTGGCCAAGAAGAAGTTCTGCGAAACCCAGTCGCTCTACGACTGGTCGCTGCATGCTGACCGGATTAAGGTCACGCCGGCCGATTTTCCGACCTGACCTTATTCGTCCGCAACGCTCTGCGCTTGCCGCTTTTCGGCCGCCGCCCGCAGACCGGTGATCGTGGTGCGCGTCGAGATCTGCTCCGGATCGGTGCATAGTTCGAGCAATGCCGCACGCCCCGCGGCGATGGCGCGCTCCAGCGCTGGCGCAAAGTCCGCGGTGCGGGTGATGCGCTCGGCATGGGCGCCCATCGCCTGCGCCATCGCCACGAAATCGGGATTGACGAGGTCGGTTCCGACCACGCGGGAAGGGTGCTCGCGCTCCTGATGCATGCGGATGGTGCCGTACATGTTGTTGTTGAACAGCAGGATGATCGGCTTGCCGCCGTGCTGCACGGCGGTCGAGATTTCCTGTCCGCTCATCATGAAACCGCCGTCGCCGACGCAGCCGACCACCACGCGGTCCGGATGGACCAGCGATGCGGCAACCGCCGCCGGCACCGAATAGCCCATCGCGCCGTTGGTGGGTCCGATCTGGCGGCCCGGGCGGGCGTAGGTTAGAAAGCGCTGCGGCCAGCCGGTGTGATTGCCGGCGTCGAGCGTGACGATGGCGTTATCGCCGAGCCGCTTGCCGAGCGCGATCATCGCGGCGGCGACATCCAGTGCCTGGGTGCATTCGGCCGGTGCGACGGCATTGAGATAATCGGCGCGGGCGGAATTGCGCCAGCTGCTCCAGCGGTCCGCGGCGAACCAGGCGGCATCGGCGAGTTCAGCCATGAAATGGTCGGAAGACGACAGCACCGCGATGTCGGGCGTGAATACCTTGCCGAGTTCGTTGGCGTCGGCGTGAACATGGATCAGTTTCGGCCGGGCCCGTGGCGCCGAAAGAATGCTGTAGCCCTGGGTGGTCATCTCGCCGAGGCGGGCACCGATCACCAGCAGCAGGTCGGCTTCCTTGAAACGCTGCACCAGCGCAGGCGGCCCTGAGGTGCCGAGGTCGCCGGCGAAGCAGGACGAGCGGTTGTCCATGGTATCCTGGCGGCGGAACGAGGTCGCGACCGGAATGCCGTTGGCCTCGGCAAATCCCTTCAGTTGGGCGCAGGCGCGGTCGCTCCAGCCGGGACCTCCGGCCAGGATCATCGGCTTCTTCGCGCCATCGAGCAGTTCGCGAATTTGGGGGAAGACCGCCGCGGCGGGGGCCGGTTGCGTCGCATGATAGCAAACCGCATCGCCGGACTGCGTCACCTCGGTCAGCATGTCTTCCGGCAACGCCAGCACCACCGGACCCGGGCGGCCCGAGGTCGCGATGTGGAAGGCACGCGCGATATATTCGGGAATCCGCGCGGTGACGTCGATCTGCGCCGCCCATTTGGCGACCGGGCCGAACATCTGGCGGTAATCGATTTCCTGAAACGCCTCGCGGTCCATCATGTCGCGGCCGACCTGGCCGATCAGCATGATCATCGGCGTCGAATCCTGGAAGGCGGTGTGGACGCCGACCGCCGCGTGGCATGCGCCGGGACCGCGCGTCACCATGCAGATGCCGGGCTTGCCGGTCAGTTTGCCATAGGCCTCGGCCATGTTGGCGGCGCCGGCCTCGTGGCGGGC
>JAUXWH010000282.1 GCA_030681365.1 Bradyrhizobium sp. | reverse complement strand
AAAGCCGATGAAGTAGCGCACCGAGTAAGCGCGCGACCGCCACTCCTCGCTGGTGTATTTGCCGACCATGGCGTCGTTGACGGTGACCTGGCCGAACGCGCCCATCACGATGCCGATCGCGGCGAGGATCAGCGGCAGGTTGGACAGCGTCGCCGCCAGATACAGGAACGGCGCCAGCATCAGCGACAGCGGCAGCGAGATCGCTTTGAGCGAATAGCGGTCGATCAGCTGGCCGATGGTGTATTGCGTCATGGCGCCGAACACGTAGACGCCGGCCGCGATCACGCCGAGCAGCGCCGGGCTCGCGGTCAAGTCGGCGAGCCGCTCGGCGAACAGCTTCGGCAGCGCCACCGTGACCGCGTTGAAGGTGGTGGAGATCGCGATCACCACGATGAACAGCGCGAGGATCACCCGCCACATGTCCTGCTTCGCCACCCGCGCCTGCGCCGCCGCCTGCTTGAAGCCGGAGCGGTCCTCATGCACCACGGTCAGCGCAAAGGCGATGCCGATCCCGATCGTGACGATGCCGGGGATGATAAAAGCCCAGCGCCAGCCGAGATACTGGCCGATCACGCCGGTGACCAGGGCCGACGACGCCACGCCGAGATTTCCCCAGACGCCGTTGATGCCCATCTCGCGGCCGAGCCTGTCGGCATAGGACACGATCATGGCGGTGCCGACGGGATGATAGATCGAGGCGAAGATGCCGATCGAAAGCAGCGCCGCACCAAGCTGCAGCGGGGTCTGCACCAGCCCGACCGCGACCATCGACAGCCCGATGCCGGCAAAGAAAATCACCATCATGTGGCGGCGGCTCCAGCGGTCGCCGAGCCAGCCGGTCAGCAGCGAACCCGCGCCGAACGCGACGAAACCCGGCGTCGCATAGGGCAACAGTTCGGAATAGGCCATGCCGAGCGCCGGCCCCATCACGATGATGGCGGCGGCGAAGATCAGCATCGAATAATGGTCGATGAAATGGCCGGCATTGACGAAGCCGATTACCCTGGCGGGGCTGTTCATTGGCGGATCCTGACTTTTCCCGAGATAGGTTATAGGGTGTTGCGCTGACGGGATGTGGCCAATGAATATCGCCGAGAAGCCAATTGCAGGGATCAAGGGCCGCCGGATCTCGACCGGCGACGGCCTTCACATGATTGCGAACCACTACCGGCGGGGGACGCGCCTCGACACCCACATGCACCGCGAGGCGCAGCTGGTGTACGCCGCCCGCGGCACCATGCAGGTCACCACGCCGAAGGGCCGCTGGCTGGTGCCGCCGGACCGCGCGGTCTGGGTGCCCGCCCGGCTCGAACACGCCATCGACGTGCTCGCCGACATCGACATGCGCACGCTGTATTTCGACCTCACCTGGCTTGGGCGGGAAGCGCGCAGCGCCAGCCTGGATGCCGAATTCGTGGTGCGCGTCTCGCCCTTGCTGCACCAGGCCATCCTCGCGCTGTTCGACGGCCGCAACGATCCCGACCGCACCGCGCTCCTGGTAAAACTCGTGATGCTGGAACTGCACCAGGCCGAAGATTCCGCGACCTTCATTCCCCTGCCGCACGAGCCGCGCTGCCGCCGTGCCGCCGACATCGTGCTGGGCGATCCCACCGGCAGCCACGAGATCGAGGCGCTGGCGCGCGAAGTCGGAACCTCGGCACGCACCCTGTCGCGGCTGTTCGCCTCGGAGACACAACTCAGCTTCAAGAGCTGGTGCCAGCGCGCCCGCATTGCCGCGGCGATCGAACGCCTGTCGGTCGATACCAACGTTTCGGTGAAACAACTCGCCGCCGACCTCGGCTACGCCAGCGTGCCGGCATTCTCGCACGCATTCCGGCAGGTCACGGGCAAGACGCCGACGGAGTTTGCGGAGAAGGAGTGAGGCTCCGGCCGCAAAAAACATTCAGAAACTGTAGCCCCGGATGGAGCCAGCGGCTCGGCGCGCAGCGCCGTCCGATGGCGCAATCCGGAGCAGCCTCCCGTTCGTTCCCGGATTGCGTCATCGGACGCGCATTCGCGGGTCCTCCTGGCTCCATCCGGGCTACGCTACTCGCAATGACGGCTCCAAGACCCTATTCGATCGCCACAATCTCCAGCTCCTGACCGGATGCGCCGACGACATCCCCGACGGCCTTGCCCATCAGCGACCGCGCCACCGGCGACACGAACGAAATCGAGCCGGCCTTCGGGTCCGCTTCGTCCTCGCCCACGATGCGATACGTCTGGATGCGCCCGTCGTCGCGCTTGAATGTCACCGTGCTGCCGAAGGCGACGGTGTCTGACGACACGGGGTCGGCGACGACCTGCGCCGTACGGACCCGCGCCGCGAAATAGCGCGCATCACGCAAGGGCGACGCGGCCTGCCGCCGCCGTTCGTTGACGTCCTCGATCTTCTGCGCGGTCTCCCAGGCCTCGCGCGCCTGCTGCAGTTGCAACTCCAGCGCCTGCAATCCCGCTGCCGTGACAAGGTTCGGATGCGGCGAGACCGGGCGGTCGGGCAGCAGGGTTTCCGACGCGGTTTCGGCACTGTCTTCCTTGGTGAAGGCGACGCTCAAATTTGAGGCCCTTTTGCTCAACATGCTGGAACTGGCTTCGACAATATCACGTTCTAACCACCAGCGGTGGTGTTGGTTTCGCTCCGTACCCTCTACCGTTACTGTACATGGGGTTGTTTTCGACATTTTTGATCTGGGACGGCGCCCTCCTTCGAAAACCGCGACAAATCAACCCGACGGGCAAATTTTCGCTTAACCTGTCGGGCAAATCACTTCCAGAAATTCGCCCGTCTCACGTGATGCGCATGATGGCTTTTTGAGCATCCTCACGCCCGCTTGATTGTGATCCGTTACGCCCTAATCTTCGTGTAGCATTCCCGTCCAACCAGGATTCGAACCGCCCGACATGAGCAACAACGCCTTCTTCGCCGACCTTCTCGCCTCGATTTCCGAGCGCGGCCGCACCCTGCTTCGCGGCGGCGGGCCGCCGGATACGAAACAGGATGCCTCCGAACTGATCGAATTGTGCGAGGCGCTGCTGTCGGGGCGCGGCGAGGCGTCCGGCATCGCGATCGCGCGCGAGGTGCTCGACCGCTATCGCCAGCTCGACGAGGCCGGCAGGCTGGCGTTCTTCGAGACCCTGGCGCGCGGCTATGGGCCGGACCGGGAACGGCTGTCGCAGGCGATCGAGGCCTGGCGCGCGCAACCGTCCGACGAGGACGCCAGCGACCTGCATTTCGCCTCCGAACCGCGGCGGCAGGAATTGATCCGGCGACTCAACCGCGCGCCCGGCGGCACCAGCGAACTGGTGGCGCTGCGCGCCGATCTGCTCGACCTCATGAACGGCGGCGGCCACAAGGATCTGGCCGCGCTCGACCGCGACGCCGTGCATCTTTTGTCTTCATGGTTCAACAGGGGATTTCTCGTGCTGCGCAGGATCGATTGGCAGACGCCAGCGAACATTCTGGAACAGATCATCCGCTACGAGGCGGTGCACGAGATCCGCGACTGGGACGATCTGCGCCGCCGCATCGATCCGGTCGATCGGCGCTGCTACGCATTCTTTCATCCGGCCCTGGTCGACGAACCCCTGATCTTCGTCGAGGTGGCGCTGACCGAGGCGATCCCGGCCGCGATCGCGCCGCTGCTGGCCGAAGACCGGGCGCTGGTGCCGATCGAGCGCGCCCGCACCGCGGTGTTCTATTCGATCTCCAACACCCAGAAAGGCCTCGGCGGCATTTCGTTCGGCAGTTTCCTCATCAAACAGGTGGTCGAGGAATTGCGCCGCGAACTCCCGAAACTGGAAAATTTCGTCACCCTGTCGCCGGTGCCCGGCTTTGCGCAGTGGCTGAAGCAGGCGAGCGACGTTCCCGTGTCCGACGAGGAGCGGGCGCTGCTCGAAAACCTCGACAAGCCCGACTGGTTCGAGGATGCGGAGCTGGCGTCGAAGCTGCGCGCGGTGCTGGAGCCGCTGGCCGCGCATTATTTCCTGAAGGCGCGCACCTCGAAAGGCCGGCTGATCGATTCGGTGGCGCGCTTCCACCTCGGCAACGGCGCGCGGCTGGAGCGGATCAACTGGCTCGGCGACCTCTCGCCCAAGGGCCTGCGCGAATCCGCGGGCATCATGGTCAACTATCTCTACCGGCTCGAAGACATCGAGAAGAACCACGAGGCCTATGCCAACGACGGCGCGGTCGTCGCCTCCAACGCGGTGAAGAAGCTGCTGAAGGGCGAGGGACGGCGGCTATTGGACATGCGGCTGTCGTAACACGCACGATGTCTCAACGTCATTCCGGGATGGTCCGAAGGACCAGACCCGGAATCTCGAGTTTCCGGGTTCGCGCTTGCGCGCGCCCCGGAATGACGGAGCCCTACCCCGCCAGCGCCTTCATCTCCTTGTAGAGATCGCTCTTGCCCTCGAAGCCGATGCCCGGCAGGTCCGGCATCGTGATATGGCCGTTCTCCACCCGCACGCCATCAGGAAAACCGCCATAGGGCTGGAACAGGTCGGGATAGCTTTCATTGCCGCCCAGCCCAAGCCCCGCGGCGATGTTCAATGACATCTGATGGCCGCCATGGGGAATGCAGCGGCTCGCGGACCAGCCCTGGGTCTCGAGCACTTCGAGCGTGCGCTGGTATTCGCACAGCCCGTAGGACAGCGCGCAATCGAATTGCAGCCAGTCGCGGTCGGGCCGCATGCCGCCGTAGCGAATGAGGTTGCGCGCGTCCTGGTGGCTGAACAGGTTTTCGCCTGTCGCCATCGGGCCCGGATAGAATTCCGCCAGCGCCGCCTGCAGCTGGTAATCGAGCGGATCGCCGGCCTCCTCGTACCAGAACAGCGGATAGTCGCGCAGCATTTTGGCGTAGGCGATCGCGGTCTCCAGATCGAACCGGCCGTTGGCGTCGACGGCGAGCCGCGCCTCATTGCCGATCTCCTCGAGCACGGCCTCGATGCGGATGCGGTCCTCGGCGATCGGCGCGCCGCCGATCTTCATCTTCACGACATTGTAGCCGCGGTCGAGATAACTGCGCATCTCGCCGCGCAACATCGACAGGCCCTTGCCGGGATAATAATAGCCGCCGGCGGCATAGACGAACACGCGCGGGTCGGCCTCGCGCCGGTGGCGCTCGGCCAGCAGCCGGAACAGCGGCTTGCCCGCGATCTTCGCCACCGCGTCCCACACCGCCATGTCGATGGTGCCGACCGCGACCGAGCGCTCGCCATGGCCACCGGGTTTCTCGTTCGACATCAGCGCCGCCCAGACCCGGTCCGGATCGAGATTGCCGCCGGCCTCATCGAGCAGCGTCTTCGGGTCGGCCTCCATCAGGCGCGGCGCAAAGCGCTCGCGGATCAGCCCGCCCTGCCCGTAGCGGCCGTTGGAATTGAAGCCGTAACCGACCACCGGCCGGCCGTCGCGCACCACGTCGGTGACGACGGCAACGAGACTGGTCGTCATTTTGCTGAAGTCGATAAAGGCGTTGCGGATCGGCGAGGAGATCGGTTTTGTCACCTCACGGACGTCGACGATGCGGACGGACATGGGAGTTCACTCTCGGCAAGGGGGCACGGAGAATCCAACAACGTCATTGCGAGCGAAGCGAAGCAATCCATGCCTGCCACGGAAAGAAAGAATGGATTGCTTCGCTTCGCTCGCAATGACGAAAATATCAGGACTCCGCCTTGTCCCGAAAATACGGTTCGACCGGGCCGTGCACCTTGATGGTCAGCGGATTGCCGTAGCGGTCCTTGGCGTTGCCGGCGGTGACGCGCACCCAGCCCTCGCTGATGCAATATTCCTCGACATTGGTCTTCTCGGCGCCCTTGAAGCGGATGCCGACGTCGCGCTGCAGCAGCTCCTCATTGTAGTAGGGGCTCTTCGGGTTGGTGGAGAGGCGGTCCGGAAACGGCTCGTTCATCGTCTCGTTCTTGTCGTTCATAGCAGTGCCTCGATTTCTCTGGTCAGACCTTCCGGCTTCGCCGTCGGCGCATGCCGGGCAACTACCTTGCCGGACCGGTCGACCAGGAATTTGGTGAAATTCCATTTGATCGACGGGCCGAGCAGGCCGGATTTCGTATTCTTCAGATACGCAAACAACGGATGCTCATTGCGGCCATTGACGTCGACCTTGGCGAACATCGGAAAGGTGACGGCGTAATTGCTCGAACAGAAGTGCTCGATCTCTGCGGCGTCGCCCGGTTCCTGGCCGCCGAACTGGTTGCACGGAAATCCGAGCACCGAAAAACCGCGCGGGCTGAGCGCCTGATGCAGCGCCTCGAGGCCCTTGTATTGCGGGGTGAAGCCGCACTTGCTCGCGGTGTTGACGATCAGCAGCACCTGGCCCTCGAACCGCTTCAGCGGAACATCTTCGCCGGCCAGCGACTTCGCCGTGAAATCATGAACGCCAGTCATCATGTTCTTTCGTCTGGACGGGCAACTCCATCAACCGGCGGGATCGATCGCCGCCGACGGCGTGCCGCCGGCTTCGATCGCCTCGCCCGCGGCGAGACAGAGATCCTCGCGGTAGCGGCCGGAAACGACCTGCACGCCGACCGGCACCCGGCCGACCAGCCCGGTGGATACCGTCAGCCCCGGCAGCCCCATGAAGGGAATCGCGATCTGCGTCAATTGCGCGTGCCACACCCGGGCGAACGAAGCCTCGTCCTTCATGTCGAGCTGATCGGGGAACGGCAGTTCGCCGGATACCGGCATCACCAGCACGGCATATTTCTCGAGGAATTGCAGCCATTGGCGGGTCAGGGTCGCGCGCCGCGTCAGGACTTTCGAAAGGGTATCGACATCGAACGGAAATACCTTCGACCGGTTGCCGCGCAGGCAGGCCAGCGCGCCGGGATCGCCTTCGCGCTCGGCGGTGGCCAATTGCGCCTCGTAGCCATCGCCGAGCCACAGTTTGGTCTGCAGTTCGGCGGCCTCGCGCAGCGGTGGCGTCTCGACCTCCTCGACCACCCATCCCGCGCGCTCCAGCCGCTTGCCGGCATCGGCGACGGCGGCCCTCACTTCCGCGACGGGATCGAGCCCGTCGGGATTGACGCACAGCGCGGCGCGCTTCGGCATCGCCGGCCCCTCCAGCGGCGCCGGCACCCACCAGGGGTCCCGCGCGTCGAAGCCCGACATTGCCGCCAGCGCGACCCTGATGTCGCCGATGGTGCGCGCCAGCGGACCCGATACCGCCGAGATCTGCGGCCCGATCGGGCGCTCCGGCAGCGCGGCATTGAAGGCCGCGATACGCCCGATGGTCGGACGCAGGCCATGCACGCCGCAGGCATAGGCGGGATAGCGGATCGATCCGGCGATATCTGTGCCGTGCGCGATGTGGCCGATGCCCGCCGCCACCGCCGCCCCTGCCCCGCCCGACGAACCGCCCGGGGTGATGCCGGGGTCGCGCGGATTTTTGGTGTCGCCATGAACGAGGTTGGTGGTGAACCAGCGATAAGAGAATGCCGGGCAGTTGGTGCGCCCGAGAATCACGGCGCCGGCCTTGCGCAGATTGTCGACCACCGGATTGTTGGCCTTCGCAACGACCTCGCGCTGCAGCTTGAGGCCGTTGGTGGTGGCAAACCCCTCCTGGTCGATATTGACCTTGACGGTGACCGGCACCCCCGCCAGCGGACCCAACTCATCGCCCCGCGCGATCGCCCCGTCGATGGCGGCGGCCTGTGCCAGCACGTCCGCCGGCCGATGCTCGACCACGGCGTTGATGGCGGGGTTGACCGCGTCGAGCCGGGCCAGCGCCGCCGACGCCGCCTCCGTCGCCGAGATTTTCTTCGACCTTACCAGGGCAGCGATATCGGTAGCCGGCAGACGCCAGAGATCTTGCATGAATAGCTCCGTTGATCGCCGCTTGTAGCGCCGCGCGCCAAGGGTTGTCGACCGTCAACCGTCGCCATTCCCGTGGGTCGGTCAATGCCTGGTGGCCGCTTCGCCTGTCATGTCGAGAATCGCCTCGGTGAAGGGAAATTCCAGCACGATCTCGCCGGCGTCATCCGTCACCTCGAGGGTCGCATTCAGCAGCCCGCCTTCGGCGCCTTCGAGCTTGAGCAGTTCCCGGATCATGGCGCGGGCGATTTCCCATGCCTGATCGGGATCCCTCAGCTGTTCGCCTTCGGGATCGGAGATCAGCTCGTCCGCGATCCGTGTGTTGAAATAATATCGGGGCATGCGCCAAGCTACTTTCTGTTCGGTTTCCAGCCCGCCGGAACTATTCACAGATTCTGTCCGAGACCCGCCCACCGGCCCGGCGTGAAGACGGCATCTAGGGTGCCGTGCCCGACTTTGAACCCGTTGATCCCACGTTGTTTTGACGTGTGCTCGCACAAAATGGTGATATCTTTGTGCATCGCAGCAAGACTGGCGATGGCTTGCATCCAAAAATTTAGCTGGCGAACTTTTCATTCCGCAGTAGTTTATCCCTTGGGACGGAAGCCGTCCGTTCGAAAAGGAGAGCCAAATGGCCTGGAAAGCGCCGAAAATCGTCGAACTGCCGGTCGGCATGGAAATCAACATGTACGCGTGCGCCGCCCGCAAGTAAGCGGCCGCGGCGCCTTCATATCACTTCAGGTGGACCTCCGGGCGTGACACGATCCCGAACGCGGGCTTGTGTCCGCACCGGCGTCCACCTTCCAAGCTTATAGGCCGCAGGCCTTTCAGAACCTCAAGGCTTTGGATCTCCGGGAGACGAATCATGCTTCGCGTCGTCGTCCTGGGCGCCGCGGCAGGTGGTGGCGTTCCGCAGTGGAATTGCGGGTGTCCGGTTTGCCGGGCAGCAAGGGGAGAGCACCCCGAACTCCAAAGCACCCAGGCCTCGATCGCGATCAGCGCCGACGGCGAACACTGGTTCCTGATCAATGCATCGCCCGACCTGCGCCAGCAATTGATCGCGACCCCGCAGCTTCACCCCAGCGCCGGAAAACTTCGTCACAGTCCGATCTCGGGCGTGATCCTGACCAATGGCGAGATCGATGCCGTGGCGGGCCTCTTGTCGATGCGCGAGGGCTCACCGTTCACGATTTACGCTCACCGCAGGGTGCTTTCGATCCTGGGGGACAACAGCATCTTCAACGTGCTGAATGCAAAGAATGTGAGGCGCCAGCCCATCGAACTGGAAGCGACGTTCGAGCCGACGTTGCCCGACGGCGCGCCGTCCGGGATCGAAATCCTGCCGTTTGCCGCCCCGGGCAAGGGCGCCTGGTATCTGGAGGGCAAGGCTCACCCCGCGGGCGATACCGGCGCAGGCGATACGCTCGGGCTGCGCATCGGCGACAAGGCAACGGGCAAATATTTCTATTTCCTCGCCGCCTGTGCCGATGTGACCGATGACCTCAAATCCAGGCTTGCCGGCGCGCCCCTGATCTTCTTCGATGGCACGGTGTGGCGCGATGACGAGTTGATCGTGGCCGGCCTCGGCACCAAGACCGGGCAAGGCATGGGACATATTGCCATGTCAGGCGAGCGCGGCGCGATCGAAGCCTTGTCGGGCCTCAATATCGACCGCAAAGTGTTTCTGCACATCAACAATTCCAACCCGGCGCTGCTGCACCATTCCGCTGAACGCCAACAAGCCGAGCGCGCGGGCTGGCAAATCCCCGCCGATGGAACGGAGATTACGCTGTGAACGCGATAACCCTGAACGGGATGACAGCCTTCTCGCTCGCCGGCAGCGCGCCGCTCGACAGCGCCGACGAACTGGAAGCAGCCCTTCGCTACATCGGCGCGACCCGCTACCACAATCTGCATCCATTTCACCGGCTGCTGCACGGCGGCAAACTGAACAAGGGCCAGGTGCAGGCCTGGGCGCTGAATCGCTATTTTTACCAGAGCACGATTCCGATCAAGGACGCGGTGGTGATCTCGCGCTTCCGCGACCGCGCCATCCGCATGGAATGGCGGCACCGGATCGAGGACCACGACGGCGACGTCGGCGCCGAGGGCGGCATCGAGCGCTGGCTGAAGCTGACCGAGGGGCTCGGGCTCGACAACGCCTATGTGGAATCCACCGAGGGCATTCTGCCGGCGACGCGCTTCGCGGTGGAGGCCTATGTGCATTTCGTTCGCGACAAGAGCCCGCTCGAGGCCATCGCATCGTCGTTGACGGAACTGTTCGCGCCGAACTTGCATGAAGAGCGCATCTCGGGGATGCTGGCGCATTACGATTTCGTCAACCCCGACATCATGAGCTATTTCAGCCGGCGCCTGACGCAGGCGCCGCGCGACGCCGGCTTTGCGCTCCAATATGTGAGGGAACACGCCACGACGCCGGCGGAACGCGCTGACGTCTGCAATGCGCTGATCTTCAAGACCAATGTACTATGGGTTCAGCTCGATGCGCTGTATCATGCCTATGTCGATGGCCACATACCGCCGGGGGCGTTTGTTCCCAAAGCCGGCTAGAGACGAGCCCCGTCAGAGACGCGAAAATGGCAACGCCGCGTAACCGCAATATCAGCGTCAGTGAGACCAGTAGGCCGGTCCTGCCGCGGCATGCCAGGCTGAAGTTCGATCAAACGCGGCAGGTCTGGGTCATCCTGGCGCCGGAGCGGGTGCTCGCACCGGATGAAATCGCGGTGGAAGTGCTGCAGCTTTGCGACGGCGTTCGTAGCGTCGCCGACATGGTCGACCAACTGGCCGCCAAATATGCCGCCGAACGCGAGGCGATTGCGACCGATGTCATCGCCATGCTGCAGGATTTGGCCGACAAGGGATTTTTGACGGAAGCACGCGAGAAGACCCCATGAGTCCGACGCTGTCAGATACCGGCGTAGCGGCCAGCGACCCCCATGACGGACTCGCGGTGCTGGAGGCACGCGGCTCGACGGCGGAGACCTTTGGCATTCCGCTCGCGGTGCTCGCCGAGCTGACGCATCGCTGTCCGCTGCAATGCCCGTATTGCTCCAATCCGGTCGAACTCGACCGCGGCGGCAGCGAACTCACCACCGAGGAATGGAAGAAGGTTCTGACTGAACTCGCCGAGATCGGCGTGCTGCAGATCCATTTTTCCGGCGGCGAACCCGCCGCCCGCAAGGACCTGGTCGAACTGGTGCAGCATGCCAGCGATGTCGGACTGTACTCCAATCTCATCACCTCGGCGGTGTTGCTGACCAGGGAGAAACTTGTCGCGCTGGCCGATGCCGGGCTGTGCCACGTGCAGATCAGCTTCCAGGGCAACGAACCCGTGGTGGCCGACCGCGTCGCCGGCTTAAAGCGGGCGCATGAGAAGAAAATCGACGTGGCGCGGTGGACCCGCGAACTGGATCTGCCGCTGACCGTCAACGCGGTGATGCACCGGCAGAACCTGCATCAGCTCACCGACATCATCCAGATGGCGGTCGATCTGGACGCCGACCGGCTGGAGGTCGCCAACGTGCAGTATTACGGCTGGGCGCTGAAGAACCGTGCGGCGCTGATGCCGACGCTGGAGCAGATCGAGGAGACCAGCCGTATCGTCGAGGAAGCCGAGGTGAGGCTGAAAGGCATCCTCGCCATCGACTATGTGGTGCCGGATTATTACGCGCTGCGGCCGAAGAAATGCATGGGCGGCTGGGGCCGGCAGTTCTTCAACATCTCGCCGGCGGGGAAAGTCCTGCCCTGCCACGCCGCCGAGTCGATCACCGGCCTGGAATTCGAAAGCGTGCGATCCAATCATTCGATCGCCTGGATCTGGCGGAACTCCGAGGCCTTCAACCGCTATCGCGGCACCGGCTGGATGAAGGAGCCGTGCAAGAGTTGCGAGTTCAGGGAAATCGATTTCGGCGGCTGCCGCTGCCAGGCGTTTGCGCTGACCGGCGATGCCGGCAATACCGATCCGGCCTGCACGCTGTCGCCGATGCATGAGCAGATATTCAGGCAGGCCGAGTTCGAGTCCACGAGCGGCGGCGACCATTTCATCTACCGCAATTTCGCCGGGGGAACGCCCGAGACCGGCGGCGACCATGGCGCCTGACGCCGAGGCGGGCAAAGCCGGCGGCCTTCGTTCCGACCCCTTCGCACCGCTGACCTCGGAGTTGCTGTCCGTCGGCGACGGCCACGAGATTCATGTCGAAAGCGTCGGCCGCGCCGATGGTATTCCGGCGGTCTACCTGCACGGCGGCCCCGGCAGCGGCTGCCAGCCCGACCACCGGCGGCTGTTCGATCCCGAGCGTTTTCACGCCGTGCTGTTCGATCAGCGCGGCGCCGGCCGAAGCCGCCCAAAAGGCCGCCGCGACGACAACACCCTGCCGCATCTGATCGCCGACATGGAGCTGATCCGCGAGAAATTCGGGCTTCAACGCTGGATGATCGTGGGCGGCTCCTGGGGCGCAACCCTGGCGCTGGCCTATGCGCAGACGCATCCCGAGCGGGTCACCGGCATCGTGTTGCGCGCGACCTTTCTCGGCACTCGCCGGGAACTGGAAGACGTCTTCCTCGATGCGCTGCCGCGCCTGCATCCCGCTCTCGCCGAGGACTTCCTCGGCGTGCTTCCGCCGGAAGAACGGACAAAGCCGCTGGATGCGTATTTCCGTCGTATCCTTGATTCCGATCCGGCGGTGCACGGCCCTGCCGCCCGCGCCTGGGGCGATACCGAACGTATCCTCTCCGAACACACCTCGTCGCGGGTCCGGCTCGATCTCAATGCGCTGAACTCGACCCGGGCGCTGCCTTCGACGCCGTTCATGGAGGCGCATTATTTTCAGAACGATTGCTTCATGAAGCCTGATCAGCTCCTCGAGCAGGCCGGCCGGCTCGAAGGCATCCCCGGCATCATCGTGCAGGGCCGCTATGATCTGCTGTGTCCGCCGGTGACCTCGCACGCGCTGGCCGCGGCGTGGCGCGGCTCCGAAATACGCATCGTCGAGGGCGCCGGCCACTCGCTGTACGATCCCGGCGTGCGGGACGTGGTGATGAAGGCGATCGCGGATATGGCGTCCGTCATCAAGCGCTAAGGACAATCTGAACATGCCGTTCGCCGGAAAGGGAATGCTGCTGACGTCGATGGACATCGACCCATCCAACGAGGCCGAATTCAACCGCCCGCGAGCATCTCGATGAGCGAGCAGGATGGGTGGCGCGAAGCGATACCCATCTGATGGGTTTCGCAAGGGCTCAACACATTCTACGCGCTCACTTCGATTCAGCCGTGACCCTGATCTTGGAGATGAACCTGCCGGCGTCGTCCAGGACTTCTATTTGCCATTCGGGTGCCGATTGCAGGTCTTTGGCGATGTCCCGCGCCACGTCCGCGAACATCCCTGCGGCCTCTCGTTGAGCCGAGGCGTCGTCTGCGCACTCCGTAGCGATGCTGGGCTTGGGCCGGCCGCCCTGGCTGATCGTGAATGAGTATTGGGGCATCGCGGCTTTGCTCATCAATCTCGCGGAGCTTCTGTTCCAGTTCGACGGCCAGCGCTTCGAGGCGCTCCCGCGTCAAGTCGTCTGCCTGCCGGGCCAGTTGCCGGACTCTCAGGATTCTCATTTCGAGTTCCACGCGCTCCTCTTTTGAAGGCATTGGCACACACTCCGCAAGCAGTAATTACCGCGGAATGAAAGGTTCTGTTTCAAAGTACGGTCCCCGACTCCCGGCGCCCTAGTGGGACCGCCATGAGCTTTGGGGATCGCCGGCAAACTTCCTGCGGGCCTCGCGCACGGTCGGAAATGGCGCTCCCAGCTTGCGGGCCTGGGTCCGTGCGGCGTCCATCGAGCATTTGAGCGAGGCGGCCGCCCGCAACACGGACAAGCCGTTCTCCACCATCGTCTTGAGGCGCTCGTTATCCTCGGGCGTCCATGATGTTTTTCTTTTCGGAGGCATGGGCAACTTACTCCGGTCGTTTCAACCCGCCGGCCACCCAGCCCGCCTTTTGCGAATGCATCGGATCGGCCTCGACGGTCACCGTCTTGAATTGATCGCACTTGGCGCACTCAAAGTTGCGCAGATCGAACCCTGGCGGCCCCGGCACGATGCGGGTCAGATGCATGCGGTTCTGACATTTCGGGCAGCGAGGCCGCTCGATAGGAAGTAGTGACGGGTCGGCTCGAAATCGGGATTCGGGCATGCGACGCACCTTGGGATCAGGCGGGAGCATGCAGCACTCTCAGTCACCGATGGAGGCCGAAGGCGGGGCGGTGATGTCTAATCCTAGTACGCCTATGTCCGGTTAGCGACTTAATTCGGGGTTTCAAAAACGGAACCCGCTTCGCAACGCAGCCGCGGCCATTCGCCGGACCGCGCAAGAGCGCCGCCGGACACGCTCCTCACCATGAGCAAGGTACCCGATCGACTTCACAAGCGGCTCAATTTCAAAGCCACTAGCAGGAGAAAACCTACTTCCCGGCGGTTTTCAGCAATTCTTCCGCGCGGCTGACACCGCTCTTTGCCTTGAGTGTCAGCGCTGTTGGTTGCGGGCTGAATTCCGAAACCAGTTTTTCTGCTTTCTCGAGCTCCGGCCTGGACAACATGCCGGCCATCTCATTGACATTTTTCCGGGGCGCCACTTTCGAGAGTTTGAAATACGCGTACGACAACGACAAATCCCGTGGCGTTCCTTTTCCGGCGGAATACGCCATGGATAAACTAAAGAGGGCGTTGGGATATCCCTGATCGCCCGCCATCTTCCACCACTTCAGCGCCTCTTCCGGATTTCCCTGTCTGGCATAGTGATTGGCAACATCATGCTGGGCCAGCGCATACCCGGCCCTAGCAGCCACGAGCTTGTATTTCAGAGCTTCATTCGAGTCAGGCGTTACAACGCCCGCAAATTGCCCGGCATAATAACAACCGACCTTGTAGGCTCCCAGCGGGTCGCTGGAGGCGGCGGATTTCTGAAACCACTCGAATGCCTGTTTCGGATCCTGCTGGGTGCCGATGCCATTATTGTGCATCATGCCGACATGGTATTGCGCCTCGGCATTTCCCTTGGCGGCCAATGCCACCATCGCCTTGAAGGCGCCGGCGTCATCGGCATTGGCAGGCATCGAAAAAAACAGAAGGCTCGAAAAAGCCAGGGCAATGAGTTTCATGTCAATTCCCCGATTGGCGGGATTCGAACTGACGATCCCATTTCCCTATGTCGGCGGGGACGCGATCTGGTTCACCCACGTTCCTGCTTAATTGCCCTCCCCATAGTGAGGAGCGCGAATGCGCGCCCGATGACAGGCTGTGCGAAGCAATCCAACTTCTTCCTTTGCGCGGAGACATGGATTGTTTCGCTGCGCTCGCAATGACGTTGAGGGAGCGCAATCCCAGTAGCCTGGATGGAGCCAACGTCGGCGCAACGCGCCGCCGGCGGGCGCAATCCGGGGCTGGTCTCGCCGCCCTGCGCCGTTGCTTCAGATGGCGCTGCCACCCATGTTCGGGCCGCTGGCATCTGGCGCCGCGCCGAGCTTGGCTTCCAGCGCGGCGATCCGCGCCTTCAGGGCCTCGTTCTCCTCGCGCGCCAGCCGCGCCATGTCCTTGACCGCCTCGAATTCCTCGCGCTTGACGATGTCGAGGTCGCGCAGGATTTTTTCGGCCTGGTTGCGGACGACGGTGTCGACCTCGCGCTTGACGCCCTGGGCGGCGCCGGCGGCATCGTTCATCAGACGCCCGATCTCGTCGAAAAACCGATTGTTGGTCTGGGTCATCCTGGGAAATTCTCCGGTCGGCTGCGATGAGAAAACGCTTGATATCACAATGGCGATCCCGAAGGGAGGGTTCAAGCCCGATCAGGCTCAGGCTGCCTTGTCATGACCCGGTTTCCTTGCAATCGTATCGCATTGCCCGAACTAAAACCGCCCACCGGAAAACGAGAAGAAACGTCCCATGATCGACCAGCAGATCGAGATTCCGACCAAAGATGGCCACACCACCACCTTCATCAGCCACCCCGAGCGCGACGGCCCGTTTCCCGTCATCCTGTTCTACATGGACGCGCCGGCGATCCGCGAGGACCTGCGCGACATGGCGCGCCGGCTCGCGACCGCGGGCTAGGACGTGATGCTGCCGAACCTGTATTACCGCTCCGGCGTCATGGAGCTTGGGCCGATCCCGCCCGACCCGGAGGCCCCCGAACGCAAGCGGATGTTCGAGTACATGAACTCGATCAACATCCCCATGGTGATGGAAGACACTACCGCCCTGCTCGCCTATGCCGAGACGCAGAAGGCGGCGAACACCAAAATCGTCGGCACGGTCGGCTACTGCATGAGCGGCCGCTACGCCATCAACGCCGCGACGCATTTCCCTGACAAGGTCAAGGCCGCGGCCTCGGTCTACGGGACCCATCTGGCGACCGACCAGCCCGACAGCCCGCATCTCGCCGGGCAGAAGACCAAAGCCGAGCTCTATTTCGCCTGCGCCGAAACCGACATCTACGCGCCGCAGGAGATCATCGACAAGGTCACCGATGGCGTGAAGGGCGCCAATGCCGAGGTCGAGGTCTATCCCGGCACCCATCACGGCTTTGCCTTTCCGAAGCGGCCGGTCTACCACCGCGACGCGGCGGAGCGGCACTGGGAGCGGCTGCTGGCGCTGTACCGCCGCAACCTCAAGAAATAGTACCGGCCAAATGAGACAGATGAGTCGCCTGCTGCCATGCTTCGAGACGCTCGCGAAGCTCGCTCCTCAGCATGAGGGATTGTTGTGTTTCAACAAGTTAGACCTCATCCTGAGGAGCATCGCGAAGCGATGCGTCTCGAAGGATGGGCTGCACACTGATTCCAGGTCCTAGATGCCCCTTCTCACCATCGCCTTTCCGGTGTTCGACCCCGTCGCCATCGCGATCGGGCCGATCGCGATCCGCTGGTATGCGCTGGCCTATATCGGCGGCATCGTGCTGGGTTGGCTCTATGCCCGCGCGCTGATCAAGAACGAGAGACTGTGGGGCGGGCCGGCGCCGATCACGCTGCCGCAGATGGACGATTTCATCCTCTGGGTGACGATCGGCATCATCGTCGGCGGCCGCACCGGCTACGTGCTGTTCTACAATCTGCCATTCTTCATCCAGCATCCCCTCCAGATCTTCGAGCTGTGGAACGGCGGCATGTCGTTTCACGGCGGCTTTCTCGGCTGCGTCGCCGCGGTGATGTGGTTCGCCCGCCGGAACGGCATTCCGATCCTGTCGCTCGGCGACATCACCACCGCGGTGGCGCCGATCGGCCTCCTGCTCGGGCGGCTCGCCAATTTCATCAACAGCGAGCTGTGGGGCCGGCCGGCGGATTCGAGCGTGCCCTGGGCGGTGGTGTTTCCCAATGGCGGCCCGCTGCCGCGCCACCCCAGCCAGCTTTACGAGGCCGGGCTTGAAGGTATCCTGCTGTTCATCATCCTGGCGGTGATGGTGCGGATGGGCGCGCTGAAGCGGCCGGGCCTGATCCTCGGCAGTTTCATTGCGATCTATGCGATTGCCCGCATCATCAGCGAATTCTTCCGCGAACCCGACCCGCAGCTCGGATTTTTGTGGGGCGGCCTGACCATGGGTATGCTGCTGTCGGTACCGATGATCATTGCCGGAGCGATCCTGATTGTGGTGGCATGGCGCCGGACGCCCGCGAACCGATTGGCCAGCCAACAGACTTCATAAGTGATGCCTCAAGGGACACCGTGACCGAATATTCGCCGCTGCAGTCCGAGATCAAGAGACTGATCAAGTCGTCCGGGCCGATGCCGGTCTGGCGCTACATGGAGCTGTGCCTGACGCATCCCGTGCACGGCTATTATGTCTCGCGCGATCCCTTGGGGCGCGAGGGCGATTTCACTACCGCCCCCGAAGTCAGCCAGATGTTCGGCGAATTGCTCGGGCTGTGGGCGGCCTCGGTCTGGAAGGCGATCGGCTCGCCGCCGCTGCTGCGGCTGATCGAGCTCGGGCCCGGCCGCGGCACCATGATGGCGGACGCGTTGCGCGCGCTGCGGGTGCTGCCGCCGCTCTATCAGTCGCTTAACATCCATCTGGTCGAGATCAACCCGGTGCTGCGCGAAAAGCAGAAGGCGACACTGTCGGGGGTGCGCAACATCTTCTGGCACGAAAGCATCGACGAGGTGCCCGAGGGGCCCGCGGTGATTTTCGCCAACGAGTATTTCGACGTGCTGCCGATCCACCAGGTGGTGAAGCGCGAGACCGGCTGGCACGAACGCACCGTCGAAATCGACAACACCGGCAAGCTGGCGTTCGGCGCGGCCCCCGAGCCGATGCCGCGCTTCGAGATATTGCTGCCGCCGCTGGTGCGCGCGGCCCCTGTCGGCGCGGTGTTCGAGTGGCGGCCCGATGCCGAGATCATGAAAATCGCGACAAGGGTGCGCGACCAGGATGGCGCGGCGCTCATCATCGACTATGGCCATCTGCGCAGCGACGCCGGCGATACCTTTCAGGCCATCGCCCGCCACAGTTTTACCGATCCCCTGACCAATCCGGGCCAGGCCGACGTGACCGCGCATGTCGACTTCCAGGCGCTGGTGCGCGCCGCCGAGGATCTCGGCGCGCGGGTTCACGGCCCGGTTTCGCAGGGCGATTTTCTCAAGCGGCTCGGCATCGAAACCCGCGCGGTGACCCTGATGGCGAAAGCCACCAACGAGGTTTCCGAGGACATTTCGGGCGCGCTGAAGCGCCTGATCGGCGGCGGCCGCGGCGGCATGGGATCGATGTTCAAGGTGCTCGCGGTCTGCGCACCTCACCTCACCGACGTTGCCGGGTTCCACGACGAGATGGACGCGAAACCGGACGCCGGAGCGGCGGCGCCATGATCCTGGAATCGCCGCTGTTACAGGCCATTCCCGGCCTGCGCCACGCCTTTTTTACCCGCGAGGGCGGCGTATCCGGCGGCATCTATGGCAGCCTCAATGGCGGCGTCGGCTCGAACGACGATCCTGTTCATGTCGAGGAAAACCGCCGCCGCATGGCGGAGCGGCTCGGCGTGAGCCCGGCGCATTTCCTCAGCCTGTGGCAGACCCATTCACCCGATGTCGTGGTGGCGTCGGAACCCTGGCAAGGCGGATCGCGGCCGCGCGCCGACGCCATCGTTACCCGCACCGAAGGCCTTGCCATCGGCGCCACCGCGGCCGACTGCGGCCCGATATTGTTCGTTGACCCCGCCGCGCGCGTCATTGGTGCCGCGCATGCGGGATGGAAGGGCGCGCTGACAGGCGTGCTGGAATCCACGGTCGACGCCATGGAAAAGCTCGGCGCCGAACGCGGCGGCATCGTCGCCGCCATCGGCCCCTTGATCCGCCAGCACTCCTACGAAGTCGGCGGCGAATTCGTCGAGCGCTTCATCGAGGCCGATGCCGGGAACGGCCGCTTTTTCATCCCCTCGGCGCGCGAGGGCCATGCGATGTTCGACCTCGCCGGCTTCATCCGGATGCGGCTGGAAAGTGCCGGCATCCTCGCGATCGACGATTCCGGCATCGACACCTATTCCGACGAGCGCTTTTACAGCTACCGCCGTTCGGTGCACCGCCAGGAACCGGATTACGGCCGGCACGTCCATTCGATCGCGCTGGAGCCGGAGTGAAGCGCCGCTGCCCTAGACCTTAACGCGTTTTAACGATATCGCTTGATGCGATGAGGGACACTCTCGCACCCCTGTTCCGTGGCGCCAGCGGCGCCCGGACTGCCTCGCGCGCCGTTGCCGCGGCGACGTGGCTCGTGCTCGCCTGCGGGCTCGGCGGCTGCGCCGGCGGTGGCGCCCCGGGCGGTGGCTCCTTCGCGATGGCCGGCAGCGGGGCGACGGTGACGTTCGAATCGATCGACGGCCCGCCGCCGCAAGTGTTCGAGCGGATGGTGAGCGTGCTCGACAGCGAATCGAAGCTGCGCAACCTGCAGATCGTCTCCCGCGAGGGCTCGGCCTCCTACCGGGTACGCAGCTATCTCGCCGCCCAGGTCAGCCGCGGCCGAACCACCATCGCCTGGGTCTGGGACGTCTATGACCGCGACCAGCAACGCGCACTGCGGTTGTCCGGCGAGGAAACGGCCGGCAAGGCAGGCCGCGACGCCTGGGCCGCTGCCGACGATCTGATCCTGCGGAAGATCGCGCAGGCCGGCCTTTCCGGCCTCTCCGGCATGATCAACGGAACGGCGCCGGCGGAAGCGCCCCTGCCCGCCCCGACACCGGTCCCCGGCCGGCGCGGCCCGGCGGTGGCGAGCGGCCCCGCCCCCGTTTCGGACGGGTTTACGGTCAGCTCGCTCGGTAGCGATAGCGCCCTGAGTTACAGCGCCCGTTAACGAAAAACGCCCCGCCACCGGATTTTGCGCAGGAAAACCTGAGAAAACCGGATTCGACGGTTGCCAGCCCGATACCCTCCTTGATATCACCTCGCTCGTCGAAACGCGCCGGTTCTGTGGGTATTCCAAGATGCTGAACATTGTATCCAGCAAGGCGCGGGGAGAAGCCGTGATGTCGGCCAAGAACGGCTCCGTCAAGCTCGTCGCGGGCAACTCCAATCCTGTTCTGGCCCAGGAAATCGCCCAGCAGCTCGGCCTGCCGCTGACCAAGGCGGTGGTCAGGCGCTTCGCCGACATGGAAATCTTTGTCGAAATCCACGAGAACGTCCGCGGCTCGGATGCCTTCATCATCCAGTCGACATCGTTTCCGGCCAACGACCATCTGATGGAACTTCTGATCATCACCGATGCCTTGCGCCGCTCGTCCGCGCGCCGCATCACCGCGGTCATCCCCTATTTCGGCTACGCAAGGCAGGACCGAAAGGTCGGCTCGCGCGCGCCGATTTCCGCCAAGCTGGTGGCCAATCTGATCACCCATGCCGGCATCGACCGCGTCATGACGCTCGACCTCCATGCCGGGCAGATCCAGGGCTTCTTCGACATCCCGACCGACAACCTCTACGCCTCGCCGCTGATGGTGCGCGACATCAAGGAGCGCTTCGACCTTACCAATCTGATGGTGGTGTCGCCGGACGTCGGCGGCGTGATCCGCGCCCGCGGCCTGTCCAAGCGCATCAACGCGCCGCTGGCGATCATCGACAAGCGCCGCGAACGCGCTGGCGAATCCGAAGTCATGAACGTGATCGGCGATTGCGCCGGTTACACCTGCATCCTGATCGACGACATCGTGGATTCCGGCGGCACGCTGGTGAACGCCGCCGATGCGTTACTCGCCAACGGCGCCAGGGACGTCTACGCCTACATCACCCATGGCGTGCTGTCCGGCGGCGCCGCCGCCCGGATCGCCGGCTCCCGGCTGAAAGAGCTCGTCATCACCGACTCGATCCTGCCCACCGAGGCGGTCAGCAAGGCGCCCAATATCCGCACCCTGTCGATCGCAGGCCTGATCGGCGAAGCCATCGGCCGCACCGCCGCGGAAGAATCGGTGTCGAGCCTGTTCGACTGATTCGAGTCTGTTCGACTGGACGGCTTCGTCACTCCGCGGCCTGATGCTCCTGGCTGGATGCCGAAGACCAGAGCTGGGCGATCTCGGCCTCGTCCAGCGTTTCCTTCTCGAGCAGCCGCCGCGCCGACCGCTCCAGCACCGGGCGGTGCTCCTTCAGGATTTGCACCGTACGTTCAAATGTTGACTGCACGATAGCGCGTACTTCCTCGTCGATCGAAGCCGCCGTTTGCTCTGCAAATCCGCGGTCGCGAAAAGCTTGAACCGGGCCGGCGGCGAAACCCTGCGGCTCCTGATCGTACGCGACGTTGCCAAGCTTTTCGGACATGCCGTAGCGAGCGACCATACTGCGAGCTATATCGGTCACGCGTCTCAAATCGTCCGCCGCGCCGGTGGACAAATGATCAAATACAATCAGCTCGGCAGCGCGCCCGCCAAGCAGAACGGCCATCTTGTTCTGCAGCTCTTCCCGCGTCATCAGGAAACGGTCCTCGGTGGGGCGCTGAACGGT
The DNA here is from genome assembly GCA_030681365.1 of Bradyrhizobium sp. Lineage (GTDB taxonomy): Bacteria > Pseudomonadota > Alphaproteobacteria > Rhizobiales > Xanthobacteraceae > Bradyrhizobium. Next base: position 9,748 of record JAUXWH010000282.1, on the reverse strand, counting down.
ATAGCCCAGCGCGCCCAATCCTCGCGGTATGATAGATACCTTATGGATCGAATCCGATCCTGGAAGAGCAAGCGCGACCAGCGCGTGACCCATTTCGTGATAGGCGACAATTTCGCGCTCGCGCGGATTGAGCAGCCTGTTTCTCTTCTCAAGCCCAGCTATGATCCGTTCCACAGCATTGCCGAAATCGGTCATGGATACCGCGTCCGCGCGCCGCCTGGTCGCAAGCAGCGCCGCCTCGTTGACGAGGTTGGCCAGATCAGCCCCGGTGAAACCCGGCGTCAAGGCCGCGACTTTCTCCGCATCGACGTCCGGCGCGGTCTTAACCTTCTTCATATGTACGTTGAGAATTTGGATACGTCCCTTTTTATCGGGCCGATCGACCAGGACCTGCCGGTCGAAGCGGCCCGCCCTCAACAGTGCCGGGTCGAGAATTTCGGGTCGGTTGGTCGCGGCCAGAATGACCAGGCCGGAGCGGGAATCAAATCCGTCCAGTTCGACCAGAAGCTGGTTGAGTGTCTGCTCCTTCTCGTCATGGCCGCCGGCGAAGGGGGCAACCCCGCGCGCGCGACCGAGCGCATCTATCTCGTCAATGAAAATGATGGCGGGCGCCTTCTGATGCGCTTGCTGAAACAGATCGCGCACCCGCGCGGCACCTACGCCTACGAACATCTCGACGAACTCGGAGCCGGAAATCGAGAAGAACGGCACCTTGGCCTGTCCGGCTACCGCTTTGGCCAGCAGGGTTTTGCCGGTGCCGGGAGGACCGACCAGCAGTATTCCCTTCGGCATCCGTCCGCCCAGCCTGCCATACTCGGTCGGATCCTTGAGAAAATCCACGACCTCGCGCAGTTCATCCTTGGCCTCGTCTACACCGGCGACATCCTCGAAGGTAACGCCGGTATCGGATTCGACATAGACCTTCGCCTTGCTCTTGCCGATCGACATCAACCCGCCATCGAGGCCGCCCGCCTCCGCCATGCGCCGACTGATATACCACCACAATCCCACGAACAGGAGCACCGGCACGATCCAGGAGAGAACGTCGCGAAGCAGCGTGCTTTCGATCTGGCCCGTATACCGAACGCCGTGCTTGTCCAGTTCGGTTGCGAACTCCTGATCCAGTCGTGTCGTGAAAAAGCGCTTTTGCCCGCCCGGCAGCGCTTCCTTCAGGACGCCCTGGATGAACCTGTCCGACACGGCTACGGAATCGACTTTGCCTTGGCGGAGCAGGCTTTGGAATTCGCTGTAGGGGACGGGAGCGATCTGGTTAACGGTGGACACGACGTATTGGATGAACGCGAACGCGATCAGCGCCACTATCGCGTATCTGACATTGAAGTTGGTCTGTTGTGTCATCCGATGCAGCCAAATCCTGTTTCTGGATCAGAGCGACCAGGTCCGTCCGCCGGTCAAGGCATCAATGCTCATTTCGACATCAAGGACGACGTCACAATTGGCGGCACCGGAGCGACGGCGGGCGGATCGGGCTTTGTGATGAGATAAAGCCCACCGGCGACCAGAAGCACGGCTGCAATTGCCAAGGTCAACATGGCCAAGACCAGATCGTAGTAAGGGTCCTCCATGGCCGTTCGGCCACCATCCATATCTCTCGTCTTCACGCCGTCGATCGACGGGCTATTTGGCGGCCATCGTCTTTGGCTATCCGCGCGAGCGCTAGTGTTGAATAACAGCGGGTCCGACGACCTTTGGCTATCCGCGACAGGCGCCGTTGTGAACGGCGGACGATGGCCCCGCAGCGAAACGTCGTTTCTTACATTTTGTTCCGAGACCGGACGTTTCACCGTCCACGAAATTCGCGAGCCATGAACACCGCTGGCACGTCTGGGGATTCCCTCTTTCCTCCGCAGCGGCAGCTTTGCGATGCCTGGACGTTCGATGGCCTATTCCCGCCCTTTCTTGTCCACAGCGGTAATCTGAAAACCGGCATCGGCCAATGCCTCGACGACGCACTTGGCAATGTGCTTGGCTTCCTCAGGGGCCATCTCGCCCATCGGATCGCCTTTTCGGGCCTCGCAAATTGCCTTCGCAATCAATGCGTATAGGCCATGCTGATCGGCCATTTTCGCTCTCCTATTCCTGCGGCCTGGCCTCGTTGGTTTCGCGGTCTGTTGAACTTTTGGGGCCGGCCCGACTTTCTATGGAAAGGCACCCGAGAGCACGCATGAATTTGACACGAGTTGTTCGATGTACTGCCGCCGCAATCGGTCTGACGTTTGTGATCGCGGCGGCAACATTCCTCGCCATTCGGCTTCTTGGTTCTGTCTGGTAGCAGTTGCACCTCCGCGGCATCCTGTCCCCAGATGCGATCGATCCGCGCCGAGCGCTAATTCCCCGCCAGCTCACGTTCAGCGGCCGCGCACTTCTCCTTGATCGTCCGTCGCCGAACGGAAAGCAGTTGAAACGGCATGCCCATTTTCCGGGCCTGAGCCTGACACCCGATGATCTTGCGGTTCAATGCCGCGGCAGCCCGAACTGGCGAGCCGCCGGCCGCGACAATGGCTCCAAGCCTTTTCAATTCGTCATCGGACCATGGCTGCGTGCGCACCTTCATCAATCGCTCCATCCCAATTCCGCGCAAGAACGCTGTTTACAGTCATCGTCAGCCTGATCCGCAATTTGGACCATGCCTTCCGCCAATAATTCGCAGAAGGCGAGCTCGTTCCTATGTCCGGTCCCCAACGACAAGCGCCGGCGCTCTTGTGCCCATCGGCATAGATCCAGACTGTTCTGATGGGGACTGCGTCGTCCGGTTTTCCCTCTCTGATCCCTGTGTGAACCGGTGGCGCCGTTGGCCTGCCGCCGACTTGGCGCGGTATTCAATTTCGGCCTCGGGTTTCGGTTCCATCCGGACGCCGGCCGATTCATTCCGCGCGCCAGGAACAAGGTGAACGGCCCCGGCATTATCCCTGACGGGCATTGACGAAGGCGACGACGATGCAGAATTCAAGTTTGCGCAATGTGGCAATGGTGATCGCCCTGATGTGCCCGCTGGCAGCCTACGGGCAAAGTTCAGGCGGCTCCGGTGGCGGAGCCGGAGGAGGATCCGCCGGAGGTGCAGCGAGCGGCCCCTCCACCGGAACGGGCAGCGCGGCAGGATCGCCCAATGCCGGCTCCGCTGGCGCGGGCACGGCCGGCGTCAGTGGCGTGCCGAGCGGTCCGGCCAGCGCCGGCGGCCTGAACAATTCGGCAAACGACCCGAGCGGTGCGGGCAATGCTGCAAAGACGACGGCCACACCCGGCACTAATTCTGCGGGAACGGCAAATTCATCCGGCTCGGCTGCATCCGGAACCACGACCGGATCGGCAGGCAGTCGGGCCGGCAACCGTATCGACGGCGTGGCCAACCCGGGGCCCGCCGTTGCGGGCGATGCCGAGATCGACGCCGAGAACAGAAAAGCCAATGCGAAGATCAAGAGCATCTGCAAGGGATGTTAGGTCCTTGACGTCTCCCGGAGATTTCGTCGTTCGCCGTTCGGACTTACGAGACCAGCGAAATGCCGACGCGTGCGGCGCGGAATCGCTTGTAGGCGTCGATCGCCCGGTTTGACAATGCAAGTTGGCGCCGTTCGCCGCGCCGAACCATCGCCTCGACGCTATCGAGCAAGAACCGGCTGGCCACTTGCGGCTCGCCGAGTTCGCCGCTGCGCTCGAGATAGTCCCAGGCAATCTGGATCGACCTTTCCATTAGGATCGGCAGCGGTTCGGACATGACGTATTTCTCCCGCGGATAAAACATTCCGCAGGCATCTGCGTTCCCCCTTCGGGATGAAGCTTTCGCCGGCCCCTCGCGATTTCCTCCTTGTCGGTCCCCGGACTTAACCCACAGGAAACTGTGTTTTTGACGCTGGAACCGGTCGGGTCTCCATGGCGTTTTGACCAGCGTCCCGTTTGCAACCCCTGCCAAAGAACCCTCAGGGAGCGGTCCATGCGTAAGACGAGCATTGAACAGAAGTGGCATCAACTCTCGGAAGAGGCCCGGGGCGAAGCTGAAAAATTACCCCCCGGCAAACAGCGCGCCGCGCTGGAGCGCAAGGCGCGCCAACTGGAGACCGCCTCGCAGATCAATCAATGGCTTTCTTCCGCCGAACTGAAGCCGCCGAGTTGAGCCCGCACAACTGACGCAGCCTGAGCGCGTCGGCCGGTGCAGCGCTCTTCTGGTCATTGTCGAAATAGAGAAAGACGTCGCAGCCCTGCTTCTTCCACGATCTGATGCGCCTGGCCCAATCGGCGAGCACGGCGGGGCGATAGTGTCCCTTGTAGCGGCCACCCGGGCCATGGCCCCGCACATAGACGAAATCGGCGGTGCGTCGCCACGGCGCCGGTGCGTCATGATGATCGGACAGGCAGAGGGCAATATTCCGCTCGGACAGCAGCCGCAGAATGCGGGGCGCGTACCAGGAGGGATGCCGGAATTCGAAACTGTAGCGACGCTCTTTCGGAAGCAGCTGGACGAACGCGGTGAGCCGGTCGGCGTCGGCCTGAAAATTCGGCGGCAGCTGAAACAGGATCGGCCCGGCTTTTTCGCCGAGCAGCGACAGGCGGCCCTCCAGCAGTTCGAGGCTGTTGACCGAATTGCCGGAGAGCCGTTTCCAGTGGGTGATGAATTTCGATGCCTTCCAGGCAAAGACGAAATCGTCGCCGGTCTGCTCCCGCCAGCTCCTCACCGCCGCCGGCGTCGGCGTCCGATAGAAGACGCCGTTGAGCTCGGCGGTCGAGAACTGGCTGGTGTAATATTGCAGCTGGTGCTTGACCGGCAGCCCCCGGGGGAAGAACGGCCCGCGCCACGAGTCATAGTGCCATCCCGAGGTGCCGATCAGAACCCGGGCCATGATGTTGTCACGGTTTCACGGTGCCATGCCGGCGCCTTCATCTTTCGTCTCCGTTTTGAGTCCAATTATTTGAACCCAAGGGCGCGCCCCGAGGACTTTAGCCTAGGGCTTGAGCCTAGGGCTTGAACCCAGGTGAAAGGCGCGACGACAGATGTTGTTCCTGCGCGAAATCCGGGAACAATTGTCCGGAACGAGAGGCGATGCCGGCGGTTGGTGTTCCAGCAGTTTGAAATAGTTGATATACAAGGGGGAGTTTGCAATGTCCGTCAGCCGACAATTGGCCATCGTCACCGGTGCCTCCAGCGGCATAGGCCGCGAACTCGCAAAAGTCTGTGCCCGCGAGGGGTTCGATCTCGTGATCGCGGCCGACGAGCCGGAGATCGAAGCGGCGGCGGAGGAAATTCGCGCGCTGGGCGCCGCGGTCGAGACCGTGCTGGCCGATCTTTCCACCATTGAAGGTGTCGACCGCCTGGTCGAGGCCGCGAACAGGATCGGCCGTCCGGTCGATGCGCTGCTGGCCAATGCCGGCCGCGGCCTCGGCCACGGATTTCTCGACCAGGATTTTCCGCAGGCAAGGCACGTGATCGATACCAACATCACCGGGACCGTCTATCTCGTGCACCGCATCGGCAACGACATGCGCCGCCGCAACGCCGGCCGCATCATGATCGTAGGCTCCATCGCCGGATACGTGCCGGGCAGTTTTCAGGCGGTCTATAGCGGCACCAAGGCATTCCTGGACTCGTTCTCCTTCGCCCTGCGCGAGGAACTGCGCGGCTCCGGAATCACGGTGACCTGCCTGATGCCCGGCGCCACCCAGACCAAATTCCACGAACGCGCCGGGATGCTGGATACCGGCGTCGGCGCTGCGAAGAAGGACAACGCGGCGGATGTCGCCAGGACCGGCTTCGACGCCATGATGCGGGGCGACAGCGACATCGTCAGCGGCTTCAAGAACAGGCTGCAGTCGGCGGTGGCGCAAGTCATTCCAGCCGGTTTCCTGGCCAGGCAGCACCGCAAATATGCCGAGCCGGGTTCGGCGCGCTCCTGACATCGACTCTCGTTGTCAGATGTCAGTCCGCGATCTCGCTAGCGGCTCTTGACGAAGCACATTCCGATCCGCGAGGTCTTGCCGGCCGCCTCGCAGGCGAGTCCCGCGGCGCAGGTCCAATTGCGAAAACTCGGATCGTTGTCGGTGGCCTTCGCGCTGTCCTGGTAGCAATGCGCGCCCCAACCGTCGTAATGGCCGGTGCCCTTGAGCTCCGCCAAGAATTCCGACCGCGTGCGCAGTTGCGGACGCCCGGAAAACCCGCGCGAATAGTCCGGGCTGCTGCCCCACTTTATCGAGTTGAGAATATCGCGGCGCCGGATCTGGTCGCCGAAGAAATGCGGTGACGCCGGCACCACACTTGCGTTCGACGGTTTGGCTGCCATCCAGTCCACACCCGGGAAATGGAAACCGCCGATACCGCGCGTCTGGTGACAGCCCGAACAGGTGACGTCGTTGAGCCGGCGCTTGAAGCCGGCCACCGAGCGGATGTTCGCCGGCGTCACGCCAGCCTCGGCGGCCTTCCGGAGCGCGGCCACAATGTCGCTCTCGCTGAACACCGGGTTCGCGGCAGCGCCCTCGCCCTGCACCAGCCCGAACTCCGGCTGCAGTTCGGAGGGATCGAAGCCGACCGGCGTGGCGGCGATCGCGGCCCTGGCCAGGAACCGCTCGGGGATCAGGACCGTGCCGCGGTCGAATTCATTGAGATGCCTGGGATCGAGCAGCCAGGCCTTGAAGTCCCGCCCGAGACCGGGATCGGCCAGAAGCCGCTCGCGATCGATCTGATTTTCCATCGGCGCTTCCTCGAAGGCCCGCGCAACGGGATCGAGACGGAATACTTTCATGAGATAATCGGTGCGGAAATCGCGCACCGCCGATTTCGGCGCATGCGCGATCTGCAGATTGGTTTCGATGCGATCGACGTTTTCGGGCCGGACCAGATCGAGCGGCCCGTTCGGAGCGAGCAGCCGTGCGGCGAGATCAGCGCCGGTGAGCGCCCATTCGCCGGCGTCCAGCCAACGCCGGGCGATCCCGGCGCAGGCGATGCCGGCGCCCCTGGTATCGACCATGCCCGCGCCTTTCGCCCTCAGCACGATGTTCAGCGTCATCGGCAGGCGCCGCGGCGCGGCATCTTCGCCGACGGGCGCCATCCGCGTCAGGCGGTAGATCAACCTGACTTCGCCGCAGCTCTCCGGCGACACGAAGGCACGATCCATCCGGTTGACGATGCCGGCCAGCACGAAGCGCGCATCGTCAGAGTAAAGCAGCGCGCGATCGAACAATTGAAAGTCATGGCCGGGTCCGACGCCGATGCTCTCGTTCGGCAGCGCGGCCTTGTGCCTGGCGACATAGCGGTCGAACTCGCCATCGAGCGCGGCGCGGACCTTCGCCATCGACGGCAAGGCGAACAGCTCGCCGCTGGTGAGTGGAGCATCGACGGCTCTCTCCGGCACCAGGACACGCCCCACGGCGAACCGGCCGCGATCGAGTTCGCGCAACGCCAGGGGATCGGTGATCGCAGCGCCGCGCTCCAGCGCCGGGCGTTCGGCAGCGCGCGCGGGCATGGCGCCGCACAGCAGAACGAAGATCATGAAAACGAATTGCAACGCGGGTCCGTGTCCTGACAAACACCGCATCGGAGCCCTCATTCCAGGCATCTTGCGGGCAAGGTCTGCTGGTCAGGAAAATAGCCTGGGAGTGGAGCGCGTGTCTCGCGGCAATTGCGGACTTTACCCTCCCCCGGAGGGGGAGGGTAAGAAAAGCACGCTAGCGCGCGACGACCAGGCCCTTGCGGGTCACGACCACCCAGCGGCCGTCCTGCTTGCGGATGGCGTCGATCCGACCGAGGCCCGGAACGGGATCGCCGGCATAGACTTCATAGATTCCCTGGCGCCCCTCGATCAGCGCTCCGCCATTGGCGACTTCGCGGAGCACCCAGCCCTCGACCGTCGGCAGTCTCGCCACTTCCGGCTTCGGCGCGGGCAGCGGAACGGCGGCGGCGACCGCCTCCGTTGCCGGGGGCGAGATCGAGCCGGTGACGTCCTTGGCCGCGGCGGCGGCTGCGACCGGCACGGGCGCTGCCTGCGTGGCCTTTAGCTTCTCGACGGCTTCGGAGAGCCTGGCGAGTTTGGCGGCGGGCTCGGCCTGCGCCTTCTCGACCTTGTCGAGACGATCGCTGGTCTTGTTGTCCCTGACGATGCCGGCCCTGGAAGTCTGCTCGACGCTGGCCTTCAGCGCCAGGATGTCGGCGTCGATGCGGGCCACGGAAGCCTCGAGCATGAAATTGTTCGACGTTGCCGAGGCGCCACCGGCAAAATGCATCACGCCCGCGGTCGCCAATGCGCCGCCGAGCGCGCCGGCTACCGCCGCCAGCGCCACCACGGCGGCCAGAGCCGACAACCGCCGCTTGCCGAACATGCCCTGCGCCTGCTCGGCTTCCACTTCCGGTTCGACGCCCTGGTGGTCCCAGGTACGGTCGCCGGATGCCATGATCATGATCCTGCCCGGTGCGCGCGGCGCGTCAGTCCTGGCGGTGTCGGCAGTGTCAACCTTGGCTTCTTCAACCTTGGGAGCCTCGGCTTTGGCTGCGTCCGCCTTGGGAGCGTCGCCCTGCGCGGGGACCAGATCGGGAGATTCGACCTCGGCCACGGTTTCCGAGGCTTGCCGTGCCGCCGCCTCCGACGAGCCGGAAACGGCCGCCCCGGCGCTGACGGATCCGGATTCGCTGCTGGTTGGCTCGGCCTGCTGTTCGCTCACGTTCAAATTCTCCAGTAAAGGTTCACCATTTGGTAACTTTCATTCGTTGCGAAATCGTTACCGGCGGCGGCCTTACCAAAATTTTAGGAACTCCCCCGGGCCGTCTTTCACTCCATCTCGGCCAAGCGGGCGCGGCGGCGATGCTTTGAACCCGGTCCATGCTGCTCTGCGATATCGACCCGAAGCGTCCCGATGCCTCGTTGCGCAGCCTAGTTTCCGGACTAACATGGCGACAGCGACCAGCCAGAAGGCGGCGACTCCATGGCCATCGAGAAATGCATCAACGAATTCGATGTGGATGATGTCATCTTCGAGGAGGGCTCAACCGGGCGCGAGCTGTTCGTGGTCCTCGACGGCAAGGTCGAAATCGCCAAGCTCGGCGGCGCCGGCAAGACCGTCATCGTGACCCTGGGAAAGGGCGAGTTCTTCGGCGAGATGGCGGTGATCGACGGCTCGTCCCGCTCTGCCACCGCGACCGCGGCAGCGCCGAATACCAGGGTGATGCGGATCAACCATGCCCGCTTCGTCTATCTGGTCAGCCAGCAGCCGGCATTCGCGCTGATGGTGATGGATGCGCTCTCAAAGCGTCTGCGGGCTTCCAACGCCGTCAATTTCAGGCCGGCCACCCCATGAGCGACCGCAAGCCCAGCCCGTTTCCGATCATCCTCAACAACGACATCTGTTCGTTGATCCAGGCCGCCGACGACGTCTACCAGATCCGCTTCAAGAACCGCGCCGCCAACGCCTATCTGGTGCGCGGCAAGAACCGGACCATCCTGATCGACGTCGGGCTCTCCTCCAATTATCCGGCGCTGCTGGAATGCCTCTGCCATGTCGGCTGTCCGCCCGAATCGATCGACATGGTGATCCTCAGCCACGAGCATCTCGATCACATCGGCGCCGCCTGGCATTTCGGCGGCCGCACCATCATCGCCGCGCACCGGCTGGCCGCCAACAAAATCATGCTGCGCGACGATTTCTCGATGCTGCGCAAGATGTTCAACGAGCCGCCGGTGCCGATCAATGTCGATCTCTGGCTGGAGGAAGGCAATTTGATCGACCTCGGCAATTTCCGCCTCAACGTGATGTA
>JAUXWH010000281.1 GCA_030681365.1 Bradyrhizobium sp. | reverse complement strand
CTGGATTCGTCCGCGCGGCCGCCGCAAGACGCCGGGCCGTCCGCTGACCTTCGGGACCACGGAAGCCTTCCTGTCGCAGTTCAGCCTGGAGGCGCTGGGCGATCTGCCGGGTCTCGAGGAATTGAAGGGAACCGGCCTGCTCGATTCGCGGCTGCCTTCCGGCTTCAGCGTTCCGGCCCCGTCGGATGATCCGGCCTTGCGCGAAGACGAGGATCCGCTGGAGATCGACGACCTGGAACTCGCTCTGGCGCCTGCGGTGGAGCCGGAGACGGGCGAGGGAAGCTGATCCCCCACGTCCGCTGACGCAGATTAACGGTAGTACGCTAACGCCGATTTGACGCGGCTTAAGTCCTTGTTTTTGCCACCCCCTGAGCCTACTTTCCGGGAAGATCGGGCCGGGTCGCCGGCCGTGAGTTTGGAGGGATGCAGGATGGGTTCGCTTAGCATTTGGCACTGGATCGTCGTGATCGCAGTGGTCCTGCTGTTGTTCGGCCGCGGCAAGATTTCGGACCTGATGGGCGACGTCGCGCAGGGCATCAAGTCCTTCAAGAAGGGCTTGCAGGACGATGAGAAGACGGCTGAAAAGCCGCCGGAGCCGGTCAAGACGATCGATCACACCGCGCCGTCGTCCACGGCGACGCGTTCGGATGTGGGCAGCAAGGCTGTCTGAGCATTCCGCGCCAAACCGGCCGCGCGTTGACCTGGCGGTCGGAGTGCGGCAGGACGGTTGAGAAAGATGCGGGGGCCGGCTCCAAAGTCTTATTGGCAGGCATTGGGGTAATATCGCCTCGCGCGAGCGGAATTTTTCATGTTCGACTTCGGCTGGAGTGAACTAGTTGTCATCGCGGTCGTCGCGTTGATTGCCATCGGGCCGAAGGAATTGCCGGGCGTGCTGCGCATGGTCGGCCAGTGGATGGGCAAGGCGCGCAAGATGGCCGGCGAATTCCAGGGCCAGTTCCAGGAAGCCATGCGCGAGGCCGAAATGGCCGACCTGAAGAAGACCTTCGACGAGGTCAAGGAAACCGCCACCGGCTTCGCCGGTAACAACGTCATGACCTCGCTGCAGAAAGACGTCAGCGATTCCCTGCGGCTCGACGACCTAAACAAGCCGGAAGTGGACGCGCAGGTGGCGTCGGTGACCGATGCGCCGGCGACGCCGCAGATCGACGCGCCGCCCCCGGCAACCTCCGTCGAAGCCGAGACCCAGGTGGCATCCGAGCCGCTGGTAATCACGCGCGAGATGCAGGCAGAGCCGGCACCCCAGGACATCACGCCGTCCGCGCCCGATGTGCTGAAGGACGCCAAAGCGTCATGAGCGCCGAGGACATCGAAGCCAGCAAGGCGCCGCTGATGGATCACCTGATCGAGCTGCGCTCGCGGCTGATCAAGGCGCTGCTGGCGTTCGGTATCGCCTTCATCCTCTGCTTCTTCTTCGCCAAGCAGATCTACAACGTGCTGGTGTGGCCGTTCGTCTGGATCGCCGGCCCGGAAAACTCGAAATTCATCTACACCGCGCTGCTGGAATACTTCCTGACCCAGTTGAAGCTGGCGATGTTCGGCGCGGCCTTCATCTCGTTTCCGATCATCGCCGGGCAGATCTACATGTTCGTGGCCCCCGGCCTCTACAAGCACGAACGCGGCGCGTTCCTGCCGTATCTGATCGCGACGCCGTTCTTCTTCGTGCTGGGCTCGTTGCTGGTGTATTTCATCGTGCTGCCGATGCTGGTGCGGT
>JAUXWH010000274.1 GCA_030681365.1 Bradyrhizobium sp. | reverse complement strand
GCCGCAGTGGTTGCCGACCGTATCCGCAACGGCCTGAAATACGTCGCGGCCGACAGGCTGATCCCCGCGCCGGACTGCGGCATGAAATACATGCCGCGTCAGGTCGCCTTCGGCAAGCTGAAGGCGATGTGCGACGCCGCGATGATGGTGCGGAAGGAAATCGGTTGATCGCGCAGGGTGGGCAAAGCTTCCGTCGCAGCTCAAAGAGCGGAGGCGAAAGTGTGCCCACCATTTTCAGAATCGCGATCTGGATAGATAATGGGCACGGCGCAAGGGCGCCTTTGCCATCCTACTTCTTGAACTTGCTGTAGGCCTCGTTGGTCGCGATGATGACATGCTCGGCGCAGCCGTTGCGGCGGTGCGGATCGCAGCGGGTCTCGTAGTCTTCGGACGTCATCATATCGACGAAGGCGGCCACCGAGGGATAATACACCAGCGCCAGATAGTCCCATTGATTGCCATGTTGCTGGCCGAGCGCGACCGCCCTGGCGTCGCCGGTCCAAAGCAAGGTGCCGCCGCGCGCCTTGATCATCGGCACCGTGAGGGCGCTGTAGCGCAAATACGCTTCCCAGCCCGAACCGTCGCCGTCGAGCGAGCGGGGATGGAACCGCATCAGGTTCACCATCACGACCGGCCCCTGGTCCTGCAACTCCTTGAGGCCTTCGATATTCAACAGATCCACGCCCATCGCCTGCTCCTCGCTCGTTCCGATTCCGGCATTGTAGCATTGCGGATGCGGGACTTGTCGCGCGGCGGAATTCCGGCACAACTCCTGTCTGAAGCAAATGACAACCCCCGCGCCCGCACCGCCTGCCCCCGATCCGGTCAGATGGCTCAATCACCAGCCCTATCTGCTGTTGAGCCTGACCTCGCTGTTCTGGGCTGGCAATATCGTGCTGGCGCGCTATGTCGCCGGCCACGTGCCGCCGATGACGCTGTCCTGCGTGCGCTGGATCGGCGCTTTCCTGATGCTGATGCCGTTTGCCTGGCCGCATCTGAAGCAGGACTGGCCGGCGCTGCGCGCACGCCTGCCGCTGATGGTCGGGCTGTCGGCCACCGGTTTCGCCTTCAACAACGCGATTTCCTACTGGGCGCTGCAATATACCGAGGCGCTGAACGCGCTGTTGATCCAGTCGTCGGGACCGCTGTTCGTGGCGCTGTGGTCGCTGCTGCTGTTCGGGATGCGGCTGACATGGGCGCAGCTCGCCGGCATCACGATCTCGCTGGCGGGCGTGCTGACCATCCTCTTGCGCGGCGATCTCGCAGCGCTGGTCAATATCCGGTTCAACCGGGGCGACGTGATGTTCGCGGGCGCGGTGCTGAGTTTCGGGCTGTATTCGGCGCTGATCACGCGGCGGCCGAAAATCCACCAGCTGTCGCTGATTTCCTTCACCATCGGCTGCGGCGCGCTGCTGTTGCTGCCTTTCTCGGCCTGGGAGTTTGCCGCCGGGGTCAGGCTGAAGCCGGATATGCTGACCGCCGCGACGCTGGCCTACGTCATGATCTTTCCCTCGACGCTGGCCTATCTGTTCTTCAACCGCGGCATCGCGCTGATCGGTCCGAACCGCGCCTCGCCGTTCCTTCATCTGGTGCCGGTGTTCGGCTCGGCGATGGCGATCCTGCTGCTCGGAGAGCAGCCGCAGCTGTTCCATCTAACGGGATATCTGCTGGTGCTGGCCGGCGTGGTGATCGCTTCCAGGCAGGCATCGGCGGCCAAGTGACCTGTGCCAAGTGAACTGTCCCAAGTGACCTGTCCCAAGCGACCTGTGCAGTAACTCGATATCCGCGGCGGTACCGGCTTTCGTTCAGGCCTCGGGCAGGCTAACGAGAGCCGGCAAGACCAACAGAAAGCCCCAAGAAGGCTCCAAGGAGACCAAACGGAATGATTTCGCTATCGATACAATGCCTGCGTGCCGCCGCCGCACTTGCGCTGGTCGCCGGGCTGACATCCGCCGCATCCGCGCAGGCGCCCTACCCCAACCGCGCCATCACGCTGGTGCTGCCGTTCGCCGCCGGCAGCGGCACCGACACCACGACACGGATCATTTCGAAGGAACTCGGCACCGCGCTCGGCGTCGGCATCGTGATCGAAAACAAGCCGGGCGCCAACGGCGCGATCGCGGCGAGCCATGTCGCGCGATCCGCGCCGGACGGCTACACGCTGATGGTGTCGACGAACACGCCGCACTCGGCCAATCCGTATTTGATGAAGAACATGACCTACGATCCGATCAAGGACTTCACGCCGATCGCGCGGTCCGGGGATCTGCCGTTCATGCTGGTGATTCATCCGGACATTCCGGCAAACTCGGTGGCCGAACTGATCGCGCTGGCCAAGAAGGAGCCGGGCAAGTACTCCTATGCCAGTGGCAGCTCCGCGGCGATCGTGTCGGGTGCGACATTCGCCAGCCTCGCCGGCCTCGATCTGCTTCACGTTCCCTACAAGAGCTCGCCGCCGGCCCTTACCGACCTGATCGCCGGCCGCGTCTCCATGATGTTCATCGATGTCCTGACAGGCCTGCCCCACGTCAAGGGCAAGGCGCTGAAGGCGCTTGCGGTCACGACCAAACAGCCCTCGGCGCTGCTGCCCCACCTTCCCACCATGGATGCCACGGTGAAAGGCTTCGACATCACCTCCTGGCAGGGCTATCTCGGCCCGGCCAACCTGCCGAAGGATATCGTCACCAGACTGAACGCCGAGATCCGCAAGGTCGTCGAGCGGCCGGACATCAAGAGCCAGCTTGCCGAGCGCGGCATGGAGGCGTTCTCGGGACCCCCCGAACAGTTCGACGCGTTCCTGAAGGAGCAGTTGGTGGTGTGGGAGAAACTGATCAAGGGCGCGGGAATCGAGAAGCAGTAGGTGCCCTATGCGTAGGGTGGGCAAAGGCGTCTTCGCCGTGCCCACCACCTTTCTCGTGCAGCAATGATGGTGGGCACGGCGCGAAGGCGCGCCTTTGCCCACCCTACGAACGCAAACCTACGCCGCGCGAACCTTGATCAGGAATTCGTCGACCGCGACGCGCAGCATGCCGGACTGGTTGTCGAGTTCGCGGGCGTTCGAGAGCACGTCCGAGGCGGCCGTGCCGGTAGCGGCCGCAGCGGTGGAGACGCCACCGATATGAGCGCTGATCTCGCTCGATCCGGCCGCGACCGACTGGATGTTGCGCGCGATCTCGCGGGTGGCGTCGCCCTGTTGTTCGATCGCGGTCGAGAGGCTGACGGTGATCTCGCTCATCTGGGCGATGGTTTCGGTGATGCCGCCGATCGAGACGACCGCATCGCTGGTCGAGGCCTGCATCGCGGCGACCTGGGCCGAGATTTCCTCGGTGGCTTTTGCCGTCTGGTTAGCCAGCGCCTTGACCTCGGAGGCCACGACCGCAAAACCGCGGCCGGACTCACCGGCCCGCGCCGCTTCGATGGTGGCGTTGAGCGCCAGCAAATTGGTCTGGGCGGCGATCGAGTGGATCAGTTTTACGACTTCGCCGATCTTCTCGGCGCCGGTCGACAGGGCGCCGACGGTGGCGTTGGTGCGTTCGGCGCCGGCCACCGCCTGGCTGGCGATCTCGCTCGACCGCGTCACCTGACGGGAAATCTCGGCGACCGAGCTCGACAGCTCCTCCGCCGCCGCCGCGACCGTGCCGACATTGTTGGACGCGCTCTCCGACGCGGCCCCGACGGTCGCTGCGCGCGCGCTGGCGTCGCTCGCGGTGGCCGTCATCGATTGCGCCGTGGACTGCATGCCCGCCGCCGCCGTCGACACCGAGCGGACAATGCCGTTGACGCTGCGTTCAAAGTCGCTGGCGAGGCTTTCCATCGCCGCACGACGTTCCGCCTCGGCGCGTCCCTGGATTTCCGCCTCGGCCTTTTCCAGCCCGCGAATCCGCACGGCGTTGTCCTTGAATATCTGGACGGTCGCCGCCATCTTGCCGACCTCGTCACCACGCCCGATCCCGGGAATTTCGCCATCCAGCGAACCATTGGCCAGCGCCTGCATGCGGTCGCCGAGCTGGCCGAGCGGACGGCTGATGCTGCGGCCGATCATCCAGGCGATGCCGCCGGCAATCACGCCGATGCCGAGAATGGCCAGACCCAGAACCCACATGATCGGCGTCAGCTTGGCGTCGATATCGTCGACATAAGCGCCGGTCCCGATGAACATGTTCCAGCCGGGGACTGCCACGGCATACGAAATCTTGCGAATGATCTCCTTCTCACCGGGCTTGCTGTACTCATAGGCGAGGAAGACCTCACCGTTGGCAGCCACGCCGTCGCGCAACTCGCGCGCGAGCTTCCTGCCGCCGGTGACGACGTCGAGCCGGTTCGTACCATGCTGCTTGGGGTCGGGCGTCATCAGCGCAATGCCGTCCATCGTGTAACCGAACAGATAGCCCGCGCCCTTGTCGTAGGTCATTGAATTTCCGCGGCGGGTAAATTCGGCGATCGCGGCTTCCTTGGTCAGTTGGCCGGCCTCGACCTGCTTCTGCAGTCCGGCCGCCATGTTGCGGCCGATCTCGACGATGGCCTTGGTCTGCTCGACGCGGGCGTTCAGCATCTCACGTTGCATCAAATAGCCAGCGAGGAAGCCTGCCATGCAGAGACCGAAGAGCGTCACCCCCACCAGGATGCCGAGCTTGGGGGTGATCGTGAGATTGGTCAGCTTCACGGGCAGTCTCCGGTGGATTGTGGGCGCGGCACGCGGGCCCGATTGGCGGAAGGATTCGCATCACGCTATAGTGAAATGCATTAGCGTTCTGTTACGATCGCGCTTCCTGAGAAGTACCCCGCGCAACTGCCGGCTTTTTCATCATGCAGCCGGGAGTTGTGAGAGGCTGATCGGGATGGAATAGAGAGGCGGCGACGACCGTCGCGGCCATAACCAACACCGAAATGTCAAATCGGGAGCAGAAGATGCCGAAATTCAGGGTGGTAACGCCGAAGGGCGCGAGTTTCACGGTCGCTGGCGGCGGCTATGATTACGAGAAAGAGGCGCTCGACCCGATCGATGCCGAGATCGTCGAGGCTCCGGCCAACGAGGTGGAGTTCATCGCCGCCGCCCGCACCGCCGATGCCGTTTACGCCAAGGGCATGCCGATCACCAAAACAGTCATCGACGCCCTCGAAAACTGCAAGGTCATCACGCTCGGCAGCGTCGGCGTCGACAGCGTGGACGTCAAAGCCGCCACCGCGCGGGGCATTCCCGTCACCAACGTGCCCGACACCTTTATCGAGGAAGTGGCCGACCACGCCATGATGCTGCTGCTGGCCGGCTTTCGCCGGTTGGTCGAGCAGGACAAGATGGTCCGCTCGGGCCGCTGGTCCGAGGGCCGACCGGCCCTGCTCAAGATTCCACGGCTGATGGGACAGACCCTGGGTTTCATCTCGTTCGGCCGGGTGGCGCGTGCGGTGGCAAGACGCGCCGCCCCGTTCGGCCTGAGGATGATGGCGTATGATCCCTTCATCCAGGAAACGCTGATGTCCGATCATGGCGTGATGCCGGCGACCCTGTCGGAAGTCCTGTCGCAGTCGGATTTCCTGTCGATGCACGCGCCGGCGCGGCCGGAGGTCCACCACATGCTCGGCGAAAAGCATTTCCGGCAGATGAAGCCGAGCGCCATCTTCATCAACACCGGGCGCGGCCCGACCGTCGATGAGGAAACGCTGATCAAGGCACTGCAAGAGGGCTGGATCGCCCATGCCGCCCTCGACGTGCTGGAAAAGGAACCGCCTTCCCACAACAATCCGATGCTATCAATGGAAAACGTCACGCTGACCGCCCACGTCGCCTCGGCATCGGCGCGCTTCGACGAGGCGCGCAAGCGTCGCGTCGGCTACGAATTGTCGCTGGTGCTGCAGGGCATGTGGCCGGTAAGCTGCGTCAATCCGTCCGTGTTGCAAAACACCCCGCTGCGGCGCTGGCAGCCTGTCAGCATGGACCGCGGCCCGAACAGCTAGAACGGCCGATTGGCCGAGGACCGCGTCGACGCCACCCACACCATCGGCGGCAACGACAACAACCTGCCGTTCTCGTCGAGCCGCGGCTCCAACAAGCCCGACGACACGAATTCGTGCTGCTGGAAGTCGGCGATTTCCTGAAGGCGAAGTAAGGCGGCCGCTTCTCGCGCGGGCTTCCTTCTCCCCTTGTGGGAGAAGGAAGAATAAGCACCGCGCCGCCGCCCTACCCGCCCGGCGTCATGACCACACCCTTGTCCTTGGGCCAGCGCACGCGCCAGGCAAACGCGATGTCCTTGACCTCGCCGGGTTTCGCCTCGAACGCCCATTCGAGCACGCCACGCCTGTCGCGCACATTGGTCGCGGTCGGCGGCGTCGTCGACGGCAGCATCTCGACCTGGATTTCCTCGTTCTCGCTGACCGGCAACTGGTCCTCGATCGCGATCCTGATCGGGAAGTCGTGGCCGTTGCGCACGGTGGTCTTGAAACTGCGTTCGTCGGTCTTCGACGTCGTCACGATCAGGCCCGCCGATCCCTCGTTGCGCTTGACCACGGTACGCTCGATCTTGATCTTGTCGTCGGCGCCGAAACCGAGCCGCACCGGCTCGCCCTTGGCCGCGCCCGTCATGTGGCCGCGGCCGACAAACACGCCGTCGCGATAGATCGAGACCCGCCCCGGTAGCAGGGGCGCGTCCTCGCCCTGGACGAAACGGGCTTCCAGAAACGCCGAGGGATCCCTGACCGGCGCCGAGCGCACCGCCAGATCGGGCGCGATGGCCGCGGTGGATACGCGCAGGCTCTTGGCGCCCTCGCTGGCGCCGAGGCTGACCCGGCCGGGAATCCGGAACGTGACCTGGAAGCTGCCGACTTCGACCGCCGCCTCCTGTTCGTCGGCGCGCCTGTCGAGCGCTTCCGCCGCCATAGGGGCCGGCATCGGGGCCTGCATCGAGCGAGGTTTGGCGGCATCCGAGACGGCGCCCCCGGCCGGGGGACGCGGCGGTTGCGGATACCGCACGATGAGCGAATTCAGCTCGGGCGCGCTGCCGCCGCGCGCGGTGCGGACGGTCGAGACCGCCAGCGCCACGTTCGACCAGTCCTCGCCCGTCGCCTGCGTGATCTCGGCGCGGCGCACCAGTTCGAGCCCGGGTTTGCGGTCCTTCGAACCGGTGTCGAGCCTTGCATCGTACAGCGGCGCCCAGCGCGCCTGGCGCACGGCGTAGGTGACCCGCAGCGTCGCCTTGGCCGCCGTGGCGGCGGCGAGATCGATCCGGACCTCGAGCTTGTTCGGCGGCTTGGTCGCGCGGTCGGATTCGAGCCGCGCGACCTCGCGGTCGATGTCGCGCTGCTTGCGTTCGGCGTCGCGGATCGCGGTATCTGCGCTGGCCACTTCCTCGGCGACCGCGGCAAAGGCCGCGCGCCACTCGGCGAGCGGGCGCGCCTCGCCCTTCTCGCCGAGCCCCGCGGGCGAAGCCTCGGCAAAGCGCTCGGCAAATTTGCGGCGCGCGGTCGCGGCATGGATCGCGCCGTCAAGATTGGCGCGCTCGTCCTTCAGCGCCTCGATCCGCTTGTCCAGTTCCGGCAGGTTGACCGGCGGCGCGGCACGCGGCGGCCTGGTATCGATGGCGCCGATGGTGAACTTCGCTCCCGCCTCGCCCTCGACCCGCAGCGAGGACGGATCCAGCGTCAGCGGGAAATCCTTCGCCACCAGCGTGCTGTCGCCGGACGGCAGGTCGAGCGTGATGACCCGCGTCACGCTGGCGCCGTCCGGATAGACCGTAACCGCATCGACGGCCGAGACGGCCGCGAGTTCGGCCGCCTGCGCCGGCATGGCGGCAACGGCGACCAGCGCGACCAGGCTGGTTGTGACGAGAATGTTCGAAATCGTTCGCATGAATTCCCTCCCCTGAAATCTCGGCGCGGCGCGCGTAAGGCCTCTGCCCGGTCCAGCACGCCGGACCGGCAAAAGTCGCATCACCGCCTGTGATGAGACGCGGCGGCCATGGAACCGGTTCGATTGAGGTAACGTTAAGGCGCGGCCAAGGCGGCACGGCGGCTAGAATGAAGTCTCGCGCCGTCGCGCTTCTCTTCCCTTCTCCCCTTGTGGGAGAAGGTGGCGCGAAGCGCCGGATGAGGGGGTCTCTATCCGCGCCAGTGAGCTCTGAACTGCCCCCTCATCCGTCGCCTCACTTCGTGAGGCGCCCCCCTCTCCCACAAGGGGAGAGGGGATTTTTTCTTCGACGATTTTTCTCCGTTGATTTCAATGGTTTGCTGATATCGACTATTAGCCTATTATCGTAGGCTGCATATAGGTAGCAAATTCATTCATCTTTTTCTGAGGCTAGCAGAGCGCCATCGAATGAGCGAGATCTCGTCACGGCGGCAAGAGCCGGCGGTTACGGGTCGGGGCAGAGCATGTCCGGTCTGCCCCGGGCGCCCGGGAGCATCAGATGTCGACCTGTTCCGCTATTGCCAGGGCATCATCGACCTCAATGCCGAGATATCTCACCGTGCTTTCGATCTTGGTATGCCCGAGCAAGAGCTGGACGGCCCTGAGATTTCCCGTCCGTCGATAGATCAGGGTAGCTTTCGTGCGTCGTAGCGAGTGAGTCCCAAAAAGCCGCGCGTCCAACCCGACGCTCCCGATCCACTCCGATACGAGGCGCGCATATTGGCGGGTTGACATGGCGCCGTTCGCACCGCCACGAGCCGTGAACAGGAACTCTCCGGGCCTCTTGTTGGCAGCCTTCAGATAATCATCGACCGCCTGTCGGGTCTGTTCGCTCAATTCGAACCTGACGGGATGCCCGGTCTTCTTTTGTCGGACGGTTGCGCGATCCGCAGTATAGCCGCCGGCTGCGACATCCTCGACCCGGATGGCGACGACGTCGCACCCCCGAAGCTTGCTGTCGATGGCCAGGTTGAACATGGCGAGATCGCGAACGCGGCCTTCAATTTGAAGCTTCGTCCGGATTGACCAGACGTGTTTTGGTCGCAGCGGCGGCTTTGCCCCGGTCAGCTTGCCTTTGTTCCAAGGCAACCGTTTGTGAGGCGACGGGGTAGCATTCACTTGATCCCGCATGATCATACTCCTCGGTTACGGTGACGAGAGCATGTGCCATTGGCGAGACTTCCTCATCCCGCCGATGTGCGCCTTTTGAAAAGGAGTGTATTTTGAACCAGCCGAGATGCCCGCGCATAAAGCCCTCTTTGAAGGATTCATGACCGTGGTCCGTAGCAAGAATGCCTCACCAACCTGGAACGACGTCAAGACCGCACTCTTGGACTTCGATCGCGCGGGCCTTCGGGGGCTGGTGCAAGATCTCTACAGTGCAAGCAAAGACAACCAGGCATTTTTGCATGCACGCTTGGGCCTGGGTCATGATCAGCTCCAGCCCTTCAAGGCTAGCATTTCCAGATGGATTTCGCCGGATCCAATGAAAGGCCAACCCATATCGGTTTCAAAAGCCAAAAAGGCGATTGCGGATTACAAGAAAGCCATCGGGCGCAGGGATGGGATGGCGGAGCTGTCACTATTTTATTGCGAGGAAGCATTAGGCTTTTTGGAATCCTGCAGCATGGACGACGAAAATTACTTTGCTGCTTTGATCCGGATGTATGGACGGTCCCTGGAAATCGTATCCAGCTTGCCTTCCGCCGAGCGCAGCACCTACCTCGATCGTCTCGACAAGCTTAGGTCGCGCGGAAGGAATGTTGGCTGGGTGGTCGAAGAAGAATTCAATAGCCTTTGGCACGCTGCTGCTCCTGACGAGCAGCAGGGTGAATGACGGCCCGTTCTGTCGGTCCCGCGCAATTGATGAGGGGACCGCAGCCGGGGCGGCCTGACGATGTCTGTTCTTGGGGGTGAAGCAGACGTAGTCCGGTCGCTGGCCGATGTCGCCTTTTGACCCTGAGCGGACATCGCAATCCTCAAAGACAAGCTGAAGTTTTTTCGGACAGACTCAAGATTCCGGCTTCCCCAATTACTTCGGAACGCGGCCCTTTACCGCATTGGCGCGAGCGCTGTAGGTGACGCGTCCGGCAGCGTCCGCCGGCACGCGGGCGCGCACCCGCTGTTTGAGCGCTTCGACATCGCCCGGCATCATGGCGGCGATCATCGGGCGGACGACCGTCCCCAGCAA
>JAUXWH010000272.1 GCA_030681365.1 Bradyrhizobium sp. | reverse complement strand
CGGCGAAGATCCCAGGCTCACCCACGGTTGGTGCCGGAGGGGGTTCGGGCGACATCGCCGCGCGCTTTGGCCGGTGGCCACCGGCCAAAGCGCTCAGTCGCTTAAATCGCACATTTTGGTCAAAGTGCAGATACAAGGGGTTCAGGTCTATCGATGGACCTTACCCCCTCACCCGGATTGCATCTGGCGATGCAATCCGACCTCTCCTACAAGGGGAGAGGTGCACCGCGCATGCGGAGACGCTGGTTCTGGAACCACAAGCATCCGCTCAGAGACCTACTTCCCGGTCTCGAACGAACATTGCGCGCCGGCGCCGGCCTTCTGGCGGATTTCCTTCGCATCGATCGTGCAGTTGAGCTTCGAGAAGCTTGCGATGTTCGATCCGGCCGCCCCTTCGGCGACGACGCCGGCGGTCGCTGATGTCGCATAGAGTTCGTTGGCCTCGCGCCCGCGAATCGTCTTTTTTCTGACCTTGAAGGCCAGTTCGCAGGAGCGCGCCACGATATCGACATTGCTGGTCCGGCACACGACGGTGTCGGCGGTGACGGAAAATCTGGCCTTGGTGGCAATCAGGAAGACGCTGCCGCCCCTGAACAGCCGCGCCATGATCCGCTTGTCATAGGCTGGCAGCGACGAGTGCGGCGCCACCACCGCGGCCAGCGCCAGCGCCGTGGGCCCGGTGATGGTGACGGGAGCCGCCGATGCGTTCGACGCCACGGCGCAGAACAGGAGAAATGCGGGCGCTGCCAGCTTCCGCGTCGGTGAATACTTCATGTTTGCCTTCTCGATGCCCGAACCCTGCGCAATGCCGCGCCGATCCCGGGCACTATACGCCGCGATCCGGCCGAACGACAGGATGCCCGCGTAACGCTTTGGAGAACGCCGTCTGTCTGATTCAAGGCAGGCCCCTTGCCTCGATGACCCGGATCAATTCGAGCGTCGGCTCGGCGAGGCTGCCACTGGAGGCATCGGGCGCAAAGACCGAAGACAGGCCGTCACGGCTCTCCAGCACCCGCGTGCGCGGGCAATGCGCGGGTGAATTGCAGAGAAACGCCTTGAGCTTTTCGCCCTGCGCGATCAGACGCGGCGGATCGAGCGTCGACCATGCCAGCAGGATCGGCATCTCGGTGCGGGCGATGCCCGGAAAGGCCGACCGTTCCTCATACTTGCTCGCATCGCTCCCGAAATACGCCTTTTCGGCCTCGCTCGCATCCGGGCCTGCCCGGTAAAGGCCGGACACCAGCACCACCCCGGCAACACTGTGACCGACCTGCAATTCCGGGTGGGCCAGATAGCTTGCCACATGGGAAGCCCCGACCGAATAGCCGATGGCCACGATCTCCTGGGGATTTCCCTGAAACAGATCGATGTTGTCGCGGATCCATGAAATCGCGGTCGCGACGTCCCTGGCGCCGCCCGGCCACGGGTTTGCCGGCGCCAGTTGATAGGCCATTCGCACGCCGACCATGCCGTTGCACGCGGCAAAGCACATCGCGGCATCCTGCAGCGGACCCGTGAAATCCGGAATTCCGTTCTCACCGGCGAAAGTTTCCCCGGCGACGAACAGCAGCACCGGGCGCGTCACCGCGGCCTTGACATCGGAGGTCGCGACATCCAGCACAGTCTGGTCGTTGTCGCGATATTTCAGGCTGCGGGTGAACGTCACGCCTTCGCATGCGCTCGCCGGATCCGGAGCGGCCGCCGAACCATTTGAGCCTTCGAGGACAAGCCGGATCGTGAGCGGATCGGTCGCCGGACGCGGCAGGAATCGAAACTCGGAGCTCCTGACGGAGCCGACCGCCATTGTCGTCAGCAGGAAACCCAGGACGAGATATCTTGTCATGGCCAACCGTGCGCAACGCCGTGCGCGGATTTCAGGGACGCGCCGGCGTCGATCAAGCATGTCGACTTGGCATCGATCCCGGTGTTTTTGGCAATTTGGCGGCAGTAGGCGGAGATCAGCTTACGCTGCCCCGACCATCACATCGATCGCGCCCTTCACGATCACTTCGAGCTGCTTGCGCGGCGTCCGCGCCCGGGCGCGGATCGCGATGGTGTGGATGGTGGCGGAGGCGATCTGCGCGAGGACTTGCGCATCCGCCGTCGGCGGCAGTTCGCCCTTCTCCCTGGCGAGCGAGAAGCAGGCTGCGAACGACTTGTCGAGTTCGGAAAACCCTTCCAGCACCATGGCGCGGATCTCGGGATCGGCCACCGCTTCCGACGCCGCCGTCATCACCGTGAAGCAGCCGCGCGGCCCGGCATCGCCGGAAAGATAGATGTCGAGCGCCACCGCGAAGATCCGCTCCAGCCGTTTGCGGATCGGCAACTCGCCCCTGAAAATGTCGATCATCGCGGCGCGGGCATCGGCGCGGTAGCGCTGGTAGCTCTTGATATAGAGCTCGCGCTTGTCACCGAATGCGCCGTAGAGGCTCGGCCGGTTCATGCCGGTGGCGGCGCTGAGATCGTCGAGCGAGGTGGCGGCGAAACCGTCCTTGCGGAACAGATCGAGCGCCCTGCCGAGCGCGATTTCGGGCTGGTAGGCGCGGGGCCGGCCGCGGCGCTTCGGAGCCGCCGCCTCTGACTTGGTCGAAGCGGCCGGCTTCACAGTTTTTTGTACCATCTCGCAAATAATTCCTTGACCCGATTTATATTATGCGGAACAGTATGAAAATCAACCGCGGTTCGAAAGACGAACCAAAAACCAGGGAGGCATCCATGGACCTGTATTTCTCGCCGCTCGCCTGCTCGCTGGCAACCCGCATCGCGCTGTATGAAGCCGGCGCCGAGGCCAATTATCTCGAGGTCGATCCGAAGACCAAGGTGATCCAGAACGACGGTTCCGATTTCAGGGCGGTCAACCCGCTCGGGCTGGTGCCGACGCTGCGCACCGACGACGGGCAGATCCTCACCGAGAACGCGGCGATCCTGCAATATGTCGCCGATCGGTTTCCGCAGGCAGGCATTGCCGCAGGCCCCGGCATGGACCGCAGCCTGCTGCATCAATGGCTCTGCTTCATCGGCACCGAACTGCACAAGGGATTGTTCGTGCCGATGCTGGACAAGAAGGCGCCGCCGGAAGTGAAGACCTACACCCTCGGCAAGGGCCTGTCGCGGCTCGACTATCTCGATGGCTATCTTGCGGGCCGCGAGTTCCTGCTCGATCATTTCAGCGTCGCCGACGCCTACCTCGTCACCATCATCAACTGGACCATGGCGACGCCGCCGATCGAGCTGGCGAAATGGCCCAACGTGAAGACGTATTACGAAAGACTGCGCGCCCGTCCCAGCATCGCCCGGGCGGTCGCCGAGGAGTTCACGCTGTACCAGGCCGAACTCGCCCGGCACAAGGCGGCGGCGTAACTCCAACTCGTGCCCGGACGCGGTGCAGCGCCCTTTGGCGGTGCACCGCAGAGCCGGGACCCACGGCGTTTCAAACAAGATGGACCCCGGATCAGCAGCGCAACATTGCATGTTGCGCTGCTGATCCGGGGAACGCCGCAGGTGGAACGCGGACGTCAGTCGGGCTTGGCCAGCAGCCGCGTCGTCATTTCCGCCATCGCCTGTCCGAACATCCTGGAATCACCCGAGGCCCGCGCCAGCACCAGCGCGCCCTGGATGGTGATCAGCGCATCCGTCGAGCGCCGCCGCGCCGCGCTTGCGCTCAGGCCGGAACGCCGGAGCGCCAGCGCCAGCGCATCGTTCCAGCGCTTGAAGTAATCCTGCACCTGCGCCGCAAACGTGTCCCGCGACGCCCCGAGCGCAATGACGCCGACCAGGCACATGCGATGACCGGAACGGAAATAGCTGTCGACCGCCCCGACCATGGCGGCCACGGCGCGGGCGGGATCGTCGGACTCGCGCAGCGGCGCGAAGATGTGGACCTCGAACCAGCCATCGATCTCCGCCAGCACGTCGGCCGCCATCTGGGCTTTGCCGCCCGGAAAGAAATGATAGAGGCTGCCCTTGCCGAGCCCGGTGGCCTGGCTGATCAGCGCCAGCGTCGCGCCTTCGTAGCCGTGCGAGCGAAACACCTCCGCCAGCAGCGGCAGCAGACCGGCGCGATCGACAACAGGCTTTGCCATCGGCCGCGTCAGAACGGATTCTCGCTCAATCCCGCGACATCGGCGGGGCGCGGTCCCGGGGCTGCCCAGTGAAAGCGCCGGTCTTTTTCCGCGATCGGATGGTCGTTGATACTGGC
Organism: Bradyrhizobium sp.; assembly: GCA_030681365.1. Classification (GTDB taxonomy): domain Bacteria; phylum Pseudomonadota; class Alphaproteobacteria; order Rhizobiales; family Xanthobacteraceae; genus Bradyrhizobium. The sequence goes on along the minus strand of JAUXWH010000272.1, from coordinate 9,586 downwards.
CTCGCGGCGCCGCATCAGGCCATGCTCGTCGAACTCCCATTGTTCGTTGCCGTAGGAACGGTGCCACTGCCCGGCAGCGTCATGCCATTCGTATTGAAAGCGCACCGCGATGCGGTTTTGATCGAACGCCCAGAGATCCTTGATCAGGCGATATTCCTGCTCCTTGGCCCATTTGCGCGTGAGAAACGCGACGATCGCCGCGCGGCCCTGAAAGAACTCGGCGCGATTGCGCCACACGCTGTCCTCGGTATAGGCCAGCGCCACGCGCTCGGGGTCGCGCGAATTCCAGGCATCCTCGGCCATGCGGGCCTTCTGGGCGGCGGTCTCCCGCGTGAACGGCGGCAATGGCGGACGTGGCATCGGGAAATCTCCGGCTTTTGAACGTCGCCCGAGATTGTACCGATCGGTACAACGAGTCAAGCCGGGATGAATTTCAGCCCTCGATCAGGTCGGCCTTCATCAGGGTGCGCAGCGATTTCGGGATCGGCCGCGCCCGCCCCTCGCTGATGAAGGCGACGCGCACCTCGGCCTTGACCAGCACGTCACAGCCGCACCGCACCTCCTGCGCCAGCGTGATCGAGGCGCCCTTCACCTGGACCGGCCAGGTCACGATGTCGAGCACGTCGTCCATGCGCGCGGGTTTGAGGTAATCGATCTTCATCGAGCGCACCACGAAGGCAAAGCCCGGCGTCTCCGCCTGCGCCTCGGCGAACAGCGCGTGCTGTTCGGCGCCCATCAACCGCAGATGATTGGTCCGGCCGCGTTCCATGAAGCGCAGATAACTGGCGTGATAGACGATGCCGGAAAAATCGGTGTCCTCGTAATAGACCCGGATCTGCATGTGATGGCGGCCGTCGCGGATCTCGCCGTCGAGATGTGAAGTCACTTGCGGTCCCCGATCGCCCCTGGAAGCAACCGTTTTGCGCAGAATCTGCTGCCACGCAAGCTCTGGCTGCTTCCAGGCCGTGCTTACGAGGTGGCCGCCCCCGCCCCGCCCAGCGTCACCAGCACGATTTCCGGCGGGACGCCGACGCGGAACGGCATGATGCTGCAGCCGAGGCCACCGGAGACGACGACATCGCAGTTCGCGCGGATGTGGCCATAGGCCAGCTTTTTTCCGGACGGCGCCACCGGCGACCAGCCGAACAGGCGGACCTGGCCGCCATGGGTATGACCTGACAGCTGCAGCGCGACCCTTGCCGGCACCCGCGCCGCCACGTCGGGCTCGTGCGCCAGCAGAATGACGGGCGCGTCGTCGGTGACCTTGCCGAGCGTGGCCCTGAGCTCATCGACGCCGATACGGCGAACCGGACGAAAGCGCCGCGCCGGCAGCCAAGCCAGTTGATCGCCGAGGCCTGCGAGCCAGAACGGCCGGCCGGCCTTGGCTAGGCGCACCACATCGTTTTCGTAGACCGGAATGCCGGATGCTTCGAGCGCGCGCCGCGCGATCGTCATTCCCCGCCCCTCGCGCTGCACCGTCCTGTCTTCCCAGTAATCGTGGTTGCCGAGTACGGCGTGCACGCCGAGCGGGGCACGCAGCCCGCCAAGCACCGGCGCCCACTCGCTGCAGGGGATGAAGCGCGTCACCTTGCGATGGCCGGCGACGTAGTCGCCGAGCAGCACGGTGATATCGGGATTGAGCGCATTGGTGCGCGCGACGATCGAGCCGATGCGGTCGAGCGACATCCAGGGATCGCAGGCGTGCAGGTCGGCGATGACGGCGATCCTGAGCTTAAAACCGGCCGGCCATCGCGGCGGCTGGATATCGTAGCGCGTGACACCAAGCCGCAGCGCGGGCTCGCCAAAGCCGTAAGCCACCGTGGAGATGCCGGTGGCGCCGAGGCCGCCGGCCAAACGAAGGAAATGACGACGTGAAATCATGAGGGTTTTCCGTGATGCAGCCTCATGCTGGCCGCACATTGCAGCCGAATTCGGGAGGGCTTGTGCAGATTGTCAGCAGGGCTCTCTTCACCTCTGCCGCTTGCGAGAGAGGAAGAAGGTCAGCAGCCCGTCGTCAGTCGTCGCCACCGCCGTCGGCGCTCCCGAACAATCCGAATTGCGCGGGATCGCGGGCCGGCTCGGCGAGGCCGAGATGCTTGAACGCATGCGAGGTCAGCAGCCGTCCACGCGGGGTGCGCTGCAGATAGCCGCACTGGATCAGGAACGGCTCGATGATGTCCTCGATCGCGTCGCGCGGCTCCGACAGCGCCGCCGCCATGGTTTCGACGCCGACCGGGCCGCCGCCGTAGTTCATCGCGATGGTGGTGAGATAGCGCCGGTCCATGGCGTCGAGGCCGGCGGCATCGACCTCGAGCGCGCTCAGCGCGTGATCGGCGATGGCGCGGTCGATCGAGGAGGCGTCGGCGGCGGAGGCAAAATCGCGCACGCGGCGCAGCAGCCGTCCGGCGATCCGCGGGGTGCCGCGGCCGCGGCGGGCGATCTCGTTGGAACCGTCTGGCGTCATGCCGATGTTGAGGACGCGGGCGCCGCGGGTGACGATCTTTTCCAGCTCTTCCACGGTGTAGAAATTCAGCCGCACCGGAATGCCGAAGCGGTCGCGCAGCGGATTGGTCAACAGGCCCGCGCGCGTGGTGGCGCCGACCAGCGTGAATTTCGCCAATTCGATCTTGACCGAGCGCGCCGCCGGCCCCTCGCCGATGATGAGGTCGAGCTGAAAATCCTCCATCGCCGGATACAGCACGTCCTCGACCGCGGGACTGAGGCGGTGGATTTCGTCGATGAACAGCACGTCGCGTTCTTCGAGATTGGTCAGGAGTGCCGCGAGATCGCCCGCCTTGGCGATGACGGGTCCCGACGTCGCGCGAAAACCGACGCCGAGTTCGCGCGCCACGATCTGCGCCAGTGTGGTCTTGCCGAGGCCGGGGGGGCCGACGAACAGCACATGGTCGAGCGCCTCGCCGCGCTTGCGCGCCGCCTCGATGAAGATCGACAGATTGGCGCGCGCCTGGGCCTGCCCGACGAATTCCGACAGCAGTTGCGGGCGCAGCGCGGTGTCGCCGACATCGTCGCTGCGGCGCTCGGGGGTGACGATGCGGGAGGGCGTGGTCACCTCGCCGGCTCCTTTTCGATCGTAGGGTGGGCAAAGGCGCGCCTGGCGCCGTGCCCACCATGTCTCCGACCGTCGCGCTGGATGGTGGGCACGCTTCGCTTTGCCCACCCTACGGTCTGTACACTCACTTCGCCAGTTCCTTCAGCCCGAGCTTGATCAGCTGCGCGGTCTCCGCCGCCTCGCCGGCACTGCGTGATGCCGAAGCAATCGCGGCGGCGGCCTGCGGCTGGCCGTAACCGAGATTGACCAGCGCCGAAATCGCGTCGGTGACCGGGCGCGGCGCGCGGTCGTTGTCGATAGCGCCGGACAGATGCACCAGCGCCGGATCGACATTGGCGAAGGCCGGCGCCTTGTCCTTCAATTCGCTGACGATACGCTCGGCGACTTTGGGGCCGACGCCGGGCGTGCGCGCCACCGCCGCCTTGTCGCGCAGCGCGATGGCATTGGCGAGATCGGACGGGGGCAGGGTCGAGAGCACCGCCAGCGCCACCTTGGCGCCGACGCCCTGCACCGTCTGCAGCAGCCGGAACCATTCGCGCTCGCTGTCGCTGCGAAAGCCGAACAGCTTGATCTGGTCCTCGCGCACGTAAGTCTCGATCGACAGCACTGCGGCCTCGCCCGGAGATGGCAGCGCCTGCAGCGTCCGTGCCGAGCAGTGCACCTGGTAGCCAACGCCGCCGACGTCGAGGATGACGTAATCCTCGCCGTAGGAATCGATCAGGCCTTTCAGCTTGCCGATCATGCGCCGACCACCTTGAGCCGCAGCGCGGCGCTGCCGCGGTGATGGGCATGGGTGATGGCGATCGCCAGTGCGTCGGCGGCGTCGGCCGATTTCGGCTCGGCCTTGGGCAAAAGGATCTTCAGCATCATCAGGATCTGGTTCTTGTCGGCATGGCCGGCGCCGACCACGGTCTTCTTCACCTGGTTGGGGGCGTATTCCGCCACCGAAATCCCGAACATCGCCGGCGCCAGCATCGCGATCCCGCGAGCCTGCCCGAGCTTCAAGGTGGCGACGCCATCCTTGTTGACGAAGGTCTGCTCGACCGCGGCTTCCACCGGCTGGAAGTCCCCGAGTACGGCGGCCAGCCCCTCATGGATTGCCAAGAGCCGGCTCGCCAGCGGGAGGCTATCCGGCGGCTCCACCGAGCCGCAGCCGATGAAGGTCAGCCGGTTACCCTCGATCTCGATCACGCCCCAGCCGGTGCGGCGCAGGCCGGGATCGATGCCGAGGATACGGACGGGGTGGCGAATCGGGGGTGATGTCATGGGGTAGTGATACCGCCGGAGGCGGATCGGCGAAACAGAAAGAGAACGTCATCCCCGCGAAAGCGAATGGTACGTGCCCCGGACGCTGCGCAGCACGAAGTGATGCGCTGCAGAGCCGGCGCCCATGCCACGGCAATTGTCCTCTGGGTCCCGGCTCTGCGGCGCACCGCCGAAGAGGCGCTGCACCGCGTCCGGGACACGAGCTGTTGGGCTACCCGCCCATCCTGGCTACCAGCGCGTCGGACACCTCGAAATTGGCGTAGACGTTCTGCACGTCGTCATGCTCGTTGAGCAGGTCGATCAGCTTCAGCAACTTCTCGCCGGTCTCGTCATCGACCGGCACGGTGTTTTGCGGTTTCCAGGTCAGCGCCGCCTTGCGCGCTTCGCCGAATTTCGCCTCCAGTGCTTTTGCAACGTCCCGAAAGGTTTCCTTGGAGGCGTAGATTTCGTGGCCGTTCTCGCTGGAGACGACGTCGTCGGCGCCGGCCTCGATGGCGGCTTCCAGCATGGCGTCGTCGGAGGCAACATTGGCGTCGTATTCGATGATGCCGGTGTGGTCGAACATGAAGGCGACCGAACCGGTTTCCCCGAGATTGCCGCCTGACTTGGTGAAATAGGAGCGGATGTCGGAGGCGGCGCGGTTGCGGTTGTCGGTCAGCGCCTCGACGATCACTGCGACGCCACCGGGGCCGTAACCCTCGTAACGAATCTCGTCGTAATTCTCGCCCTCGGTGCCGGTCGCCTTCTTCACCGCGCGCTCGATCGAGTCCTTCGACATGTTCTCCTGGCGGGCGGAAATGATCGCGGCGCGCAGCCGGGCGTTCATGGCGGGATCGGGTGCGCCCATCTTGGCCGCGACGGTGATTTCCCGCGCCAGCTTGGAGAACAGCTTGGATTTCTGGGCGTCCTGCCGGCCCTTGCGGTGCATGATGTTCTTGAATTGGGAATGTCCGGCCATGCGGTCTCTTTTCGGATTCGTCCGGGGGGAATGGGAGGAAGGCGCGGCCTTATAGGCCGGGAAACCGTCGAAATCAAAGATTTACCGGGCTTTCCGGTATACCAGTAGTGGTTGCTGCCCGCGCAACAGGCAATCGTTAACCATGATTTCACGTCGAAATGGGAGGATGCCAATCACATTTCGTGTTCCTGTCATTTCCCGAGAGAAGCCCATGGCATTCGGTTTATTTCGAAAGCGGCTGGCGGAACCGGCTGCGCCTGCCGTTGCGGCAGCATCTCCCGCCCCTCAAATCGCAACCGATGAGGTTCCGGAAAGCGATTCGGCCCGGGAAATCCTCGAACTGCTGGAGCTCGAACTGGGCGCCATGATCCGGCAGCTCGAGCGCGCGGCCAATTCGGTCGCCGGCGGCGCCGAGGCCACCGCGGCGACGCTTTCCACCATCCGCCAGCGCACCGATGCCCTGACCGGGCGCACCAGCGCCGCGCAGTCCACCGCGAGCACCTTCTCGCTGGCCGCGGACAAGTTCACCCATTCGGCGCAAGGCATCGGATCGCAGGTGCGCGACGCCAGCAAGCTCGCCGACGAGGCCAGCGCCGCCGCCCACGAAGCCAGCCTCAATGTCGACCGTCTCAGGGAGTCCTCGGCCGCGATCGGCAATGTCGTCAACCTGATCGCGCAGATCGCGAGGCAAACCACGCTGCTCGCACTCAACTCAACCATCGAGGCGGCGCGCGCCGGTTCCGCCGGACGCGGCTTCGCGGTCGTCGCCACCGAGGTCAAGGCGCTGGCGGTGCAGACCCAGAACGCGACAGAGGAAATTTCGAAAAAGATCGACGCACTGCAGAAGGATGCCGCGGGCTCGGTCGACGCCGTGCACCGGATCTCGCAGGCGATCGAAGCGATCCGGCCGGTCTTCGAGATCGTCAATGGTGCGGTGGCGGAGCAGACCGAAACCACCAGCGAGATATCCGACAACGCCGCCACCGCGTCGAACTTCATCGTCGCGGTCGGCGAGAGCGCCGCCGAAATCGATCATGTGACCAAGCAGGCCGAGGTCCATGGCGAAAGCGTCGCCAGCGCCGGCAAGGCCGTCACCATGTTCGCGCAGAAGCTGAAGTCGCGCTGCGCCGTGCTGCTGCGCCAGGACGAACGCAAGGACCAGCACAAGGACCAGGCGCTGCCCTGCAACCTGGCCATGGAAATCCAGACGGCGCGCGGCCCGATCGCGGCTGCGGCCTATGAGATTTCGATCGAAGGCATCCTGATCGGCGGACCGGACGCCGAAAGGCTGCCGCTCAATCAAACTCTCGATGCCACACTGCAGGATATCGGCGCGTGCAGGGTCTGTGTCGGGGAATATTCCAAGGCCGGCGCCCGGGCGCGGTTCGAGGCGCCGGACGCCGCACTGAAGGAAAAGATCGAAGACAAGCTGTGGTCGATCCAGGACGAGAACACCGAATCCGTCACCCGCGCGATGGAAGCCGGCCGCGCGCTGACCCGGATTTTCGAGGACGGCATCAGGAGTCGCACCATCTCCATGGACGACATGTTCGACGAGAACTACGTCGAAATCCCCGGCACCAATCCGGTGCAATACCGCACAAGGGTGCTGGACTGGGCCGATCGGGCGCTGCCGCCATTCCAGGAGGCTTTCCTGACCAAGGACCCGCGCATGGCGTTTTGCGCGATGATCGACCGCAACGGCTATTTGCCGGTGCACAACAAGATCTACTCGCATCCGCAGCGTCCCGGCGACGTCGCCTGGAACACGGCCAACAGCCGCAACCGCCGCATCTTCAACGATCCCGCGGGCCTCGCCGCCGGCCGCAACCAGCGCGCCTATCTGATCCAGAGCTACGCCCGCGACATGGGCAACGGCCAGACCATCATGATGCGCGAGATCGACGTGCCGATCCGCGTCAACGGCCGGCACTGGGGTGGATTCCGGACGGCGTACAAGCTTTAGTTCACGTACTCAGCGCAGGCTTTCCGGCAATTCGAACCCCTTGTATTCCCGCTGCAGCATCGCCTTCAGCGCCGGCGTTTCCGGCCTGGCATTTTTTGCCGGCATCGGATCGTTGTCGGCCTTGATGAAGTCCGGCGGCGTGCCCGGCAGCCTGTAGAGGTTGAAGCCGATCCGGCGCACCGCGAAGTCGGCCTGCAGATGGCCATCCGCCATCATCGCACCGGCAGGCGCGAGATAGAATCCATCCTCGCGATAGGGACCCAGCACCGAAAAAGTCACCGATCCCTGGGCCACGCCGCTGATCTGGCTCGAGAGCTTTGTCAGCAAGGTCTGCTTGCCATTGGAATCGACATAGACGCGGCGCAACGGCAGTTCGGCGGCGTCCTGTGTCACCACGCTGACCAGCACCAGCACATGCTTGGCGAGTTTGCGGTATTCCTCGGCGTCGGCCGGCCAGCTGAAATCCACCGACGCCCCCCTCGCCGCGCCTTTCGGCGCGGACTTCGCCGTTCGAACCGCGGACTTCTCCAGCCGCCCGGTCATCTCGGCCGGCGACACCGGGTTCTGCGCGACCGGCCGCTGGGTCAGCGTCTGCGCATGCGCAGCCGTGGCAAGAAATGCCGTCAGCATCCAGATCAGGGCAGTCCGCAAGCCGTCCTCCTTGCCGCGAGATCGCGAACACCGGGCCCTTCGTGCTTCAGGCCGCCGTCCAGAATCCCGGCAGCGCCGGCTCCAGCCGGCCGCCGATCCGCACCGGTGCGATCTTGAGCGCGAGGCCGGTCGCATCGTCGGTCTCGACCGCGACGCCGCTCAACGTGGCAACGCCGAGCGCCGGTTCGAACCGGCCGGAGGGAATGCCGGTCGTGAAGCGGCGCAGCGGTTCTTCCTTCTGCATGCCGATGATCGAATCGTAATCGCCGGTCATGCCGGCATCGGTCATGTAGGCGGTGCCGCCGGCGAGGATCTGATGGTCCGATGTCGGCACATGGGTGTGGGTGCCGACCACGAGGCTGGCGCGGCCGTCGCAGAAGAATCCGATACCCTGCTTTTCGCTCGACGCCTCGCAGTGGAAATCGACCACGATGGCATCGGCGGCCTCGCGCAGCGGACAGGCTTCGAGTTCGCGATTGAGCACGGTGAAGGGGTCGTCGAACGGCGTCATGAAGACGCGGCCCATCGCGTTGACGACGAGCGCGCGCCTGCCGTCCTTGGTATCGACCAAAGCGGCGCCGCGGCCCGGCGTGCCCTTCGGGAAAGTAGCCGGGCGAACCAGCCGCGGCGCGCGCTCGATGAACACCAGCGCCTCGCGCTGGTCCCAGGCGTGGTTGCCGAGCGTGACCGCGTCGGCGCCGGCGTCGATGAATTCCTGGTAGATCGCTTCGGTGATCCCGAAGCCGCCGGCGGCGTTCTCGCCATTGACCACCACGAGATCGAGTGCCCAGTCGCGGATCATGCCCGGCAGATGTTCTGCGATAGCGGTACGGCCGGACCGGCCGACCACGTCCCCGACGAAAAGAATGCGCAAAGTCATGAACTCCGGAAATCGAATACTTCGGTTTCCGTTAGCACATAATCCAGCGGCACGTCGTGCGACAACGCCGGCACGGCCTCGATTTCCTGCGCCGCAAAGGCCAGGCCGATCGCCGTGATCGCCTTGGTCTTGCGCAGATGCGCCAGCGTGTAGTCGTAATGCCCGGCGCCATAGCCGATGCGATGCCCGAGCCGGTCGAACGCCGCCAGCGGCACCAGCATGATATCGGGAACGAGCTCTGTGGCGGCGGGCGAGGGCTCGAGGATGCCCAGCGGCCCCAGCATCAGCCTGTCGTCGGGCGACCATGCCCGAAACGCCAGCGACTTGCCGCGCGCCATCACCGCCGGCAGCGCCAGCCGCGCGCCTTGGGCCGCGAGCATCCGCATCAGGGGCGCCGGATCGATCTCGCCGCGAACCGGCGAGTAACCGGAGACGATGCTGCCTGGCGCGATCTCGATCGGCAGGCCGCGTTTGGCAACAGCCTTCGCCGCAGCCTCGCGCTTCTTGTCGCTCAATGCCTCGCGCTTCGCGAGAGCGGCGGTGCGCAGATCGGCCTTCGATCGGTCGGTCGGCAAAGCTGACATCCAGCGTTATGGACGCACACTCAAGGAAATAACCCGGCGGCAAAAAAACAAGAAAAGTGCGAAGCCGTAATGGCCGTTGAAGCACTCGATCCCGGAGTTCCCTACGAAAGTAGGTGGGCACCATATGACCGGATCCACGGACCCGGCCAGGGACAGTTCCCGGAAGGATCGATAAGGCCCCGGGGATATATGGCTTCTGACGCGCGACACA
>JAUXWH010000271.1 GCA_030681365.1 Bradyrhizobium sp. | reverse complement strand
GCCGCCAAAAATCATCCCGGGGTCAAGGCGGATCACATGTATATCGACGCCTGCTCGGCCCTGCTGGTGAAGCGGCCCTGGGATTTCGACGTCCTGGTGACGGAAAACATGTTCGGCGACATTCTCTCCGATCTCACCGCCGGCCTGATCGGCGGCATGGGCATGGCACCGTCGGCCGATATCGGCGACAAACACGCTGTGTTCCAGCCCTGCCACGGCACCGCGCCCGACATCATGGGGCAGGGCAAAGCCAACCCGACCGGCATGATCCTCTCCACCGCGATGATGCTGGACTGGCTCGCCGACAAGCACGGAATCGAGGGCGCCGCAGAGGCGGGAGAACGCATCGAGCGCGCGGTCGACAAGGTCTATGCGGGCGGCATCAGGCCGATGGAGTTCGGCGGCAGCAATGGCACCGCGGATATCGCCAAGGCGGTGATCGCGGCGTTGTAGGCGAGGCCGTGTCAAGAGCTTGCCGGTCTGACTGATCCCACCACAGCTCGTCATATCCCGCGAAGGCGGGGTACCCAGTACGCCGCGCCCTATCGGCTCAATCACCGCCGTCTCTGGAATACTGGATCACCCGCTTTCGTGGGTGACGACAATTTTGGGTGGCGAGACAGTCATCGCGAGGAGCGCTTGCGACGAAACAATGTCGGCGGATTACGCTGACGCTAATCGCCCTACGGCCCTGCGACGAAGCACGCTGTGAATGCGGCTACGCCCGCCCGGGTGCCATACGCTGGGGGATCGATCCGCGACAGAACCGACAAATTGTCGCACATTGAAAAAAGACGCCCTCACGGTCGCATCGGTCAGAACCGATAACCTGATCACCGCGACAAACGATGGTCAGCTCGCAACGCCGCGTGGCGGTCGATCCACCTTCACCCGTTCTCGGTTATCGGTTCTTGCGCCAATCCGGTTTGGATTGCGGCCCAGCAAGCACCGTGATTCCGATTGCGTCCCGAAAACAAATAATCAGGAGCTATCCGATGCTTTCCCGAACCGTCCACATGTCCGTGATCACCCTTGCGACGGCCATCGCCGCGATCGCCTGCGCCTCGGCGGCGCAAGCAGGGGTCGGCAACGCCAATTTCGCAGGCTCGAAGTCGGTCATGACAAGGCCAACGCCGATGCCGCCGCGTGTTCAGCCGCAGGTCAATCGTATCGAACCGAAGATCAAGCTGAATTGCTATCATACCCGCGAACGAAATGAACTTGGCGTGTACGTTAACCGCGCGCATTGCGGCTGATCCAGCCGCCAATCGGCTTGAAGGATGGATAGCTGCACGGCGCGTGAACCGCGTGCTTGCGGCTACCTTCCCTTGAATTGCGGCTTGCGCTTCTCCATGAAGGCCTGCCGGCCTTCGCGGAAATCTTCCGAGTCCATGCAGGCGTTGCCGATGTCCTTGATGGCGTCCATGTCGCGTTGGCTCTCGTCTTTCAGCACCTGCGCGATGGTGATCTTGGCGGCCTGAATGGCCAGCGGCGCGTTGCCGGAGATGGTGCGCGCGATCTCCGTGGTCGCGTTCCAGAGTTCGGCATCCGCCACCACGCGATCGACCAGACCGATCCGCACCGCTTCGGCTGAATCGATCCGCATGCCCGTGTACATTAACAGCCGCGCCCAGGATGGGCCGACCAGCGACACCAGGTGCTTCAGGCCGTCATAGCCGTAGGCGATGCCGAGCCTGGCGGCGGGAATGCCGAACTGGCTGGTGTCGGAGGCGATGCGGATGTCGGCCAGCATGGCGACCTGCATGCCGCCGCCGAGGCAGAAGCCGCGGATGCAGGCGATGGTCGGCTTCGGATAGTCCGCCAGCAGCGCGCGCTGCGCGGCGCTCTTTTTCGAATATTCTTCCGAGGCCGCGGCGTTGTGGCGGGTCTTCTCGAACTGGCTGATGTCGGCGCCGGACACAAAAGCCTTGTCGCCGGCGCCGACCATGATCACGACGCGTACATCGGGATCGTCGCGCAGTTCGACCAGGGCCTGGCCGAGCCCTTCCCACATGTCGAGCGACATGGCGTTGCGCTTGTCCGGATTGTTGAAGGTGACGACGCCGACGCCATCGGCGATCCCTCGCAGGATCTTGCCATCGGCGAAGGATTTTTCCGGCTTGTTGGGGACGTCCAGCATCGGTGTGCTTTCAGCGCTTGGGATCTGATCGAGGTGGATCGGATTGAAGCATCGGCCCGATGTTTCGGCAATGCCGGTGCGCTCCCTCTCCCGGCAAGCGGGAGAGGTGGCACCGTGAACTCTCGGCTACTGCTGGAGATCCGTGGACAACGGGGCGGCGGCTCCAGCGCGAGAGTAGCCGCCGGACAGTTTCGCCGCTCGCCTCAGGACGGAGGTCGATCGCTGGACCGCGATCTCAGGAATTCGGGCGCTACGCTGGAATAACCAGACGCATGCCACAGACATTCTTCGTACGAAGGCTGTCCGATCGAACGCCAAATGCCGCCGTTTTCTGCGGCGGTGGGCGCTTCTGTCGCGCGCCCGGACCAGAACAGGGCCCGGCGCGGCGAGTGATTGTCGGTCGATCGGCTTGCGCCGGTCGATCGCGCGCTGGGCCGATTCGAACGGCTTAATCTTCGTTCGCGGCGATCGATTCCATCAAGGACACCAGCTGACGCTGAACGGTCTGGTCCTTGATCTTGCTGTAGGCGCGCAACAGCCTCAGGCTGAATGCGCTATCGAGGAACAACAGGCTCTCGACTTCGCGCGCCTTGCCGTCGCCGTCATAGAAGAACGTGACGGGCACATCGAGCGCGGTGGCGATTGCCTGAAGACGGGCAGCGCCGACGCGGTTGACGCCCTTCTCGTACTTCTGCACCTGCTGGAAGCTGACGCCGAGCTTGTCGCCGAGTTCCGCCTGCGAGATCTTCTGCTCAACGCGCCGAAGCCGGATTCGCTTGCCCAATTCAATGTCGGGTTTGCCGGCACTGCGCTGCTTCATTTTCTTCGCTGCTGCTTTCATCATTCTGCCTTTTGCCGTCCTTCAGTCGAGAAGCCCCCGAACAGGTGGGTCAGGGATTCACCCTTATATACCGCTTTAAATTCGCTTGGATGGACGAATTCGTCCTTGAACCACGGGAATCTTGCGGGATTGAAGGCTTCCACCAGCCAGTCGATCATGTGCCGTACTCGGGGGATACGGCCGCTGCCGGCATGATAGGATAGCCAAATATCGAACGGCTGGCGCAACGGGATTTCGAGCGGCACAATCTTGCCGCCGAGCGCCGGGCCGTAGGTCGGGAACACGCCGATGCCAGCGCCGTTGGCGACGGCCCAGTAATGGGCGCTGCTGACGTTGGTTTTCATGACCAGCAAATCGCGCTGCGAATAGCCCGGAAACAATCGGTCGAACGTTTCCTTGGCGGCGATTTCATCGGCGATCTGCATCACCAGCCGATGCTTGATCAGCTCTTCCAGGGTTTTCGGGGCGCCATGGGTCTCGATGTACTTCTCGCTGGCGAAGAACATCATATGCATGCGGCCGAGCCGCACCAGTTTGACGTCGAGCGCCGCGGGCCGCGACAAATGGATCGCAACGTCGGCCTCATGCCGCGACACGTCGGCGGAGCGCATGGCGCAATGCAAGTCGACCAGGATGTTCGGGAACGATTGCTGGAATTCGACGAGGCGGGGCGCCAGCCAGAATGTTCCCAGGCCCTCGGTGACGGCCACCCGGACTTCGCCGGACAGCGTATTGGAGACGGAATTGCTGGCGCGCAGCAGGTCGAACGAAGCGGCCTCCATGCGTTCCACCGCCGACACCACCTGCGAGCCTTCGTCGGTCAGCCTTGTGCCATGGACGTCGCGGGTGAACAGGGTGGCGCCGATCTGCCGCTCGAAATCGTCGATGCGCCGGCGCACGCCGTTGATGGACAGGTCCAGCCGCTCCGCGGCGGACCGGAAACTGCCGCAGCGGACCACTTCCAGGAAAACCCTGGCGGCGTCCCAATCCGAGAGACTGCCGATGGCGACCTTTTGGCGTTCCTCCTGAGGAACGCCCCTTTCCACAACGAGACGCATACAGATTCCTTTCTGCCCGCTAAACTTGGCAGAATATGGTGAAAACCACAACCATTGCGGGTCCAGGGGCTGGGGATTCCAAGGGTTATGCTTACCCTGTGGCTGAGCCTGCAGGCCGCCCTCCCGCGCATTGGGGTACCACCCGGTAACCGTTCCGGGCTCAAAAGGGGGGCGAATTGACGTCAGTTGTAAGCCTTCGGAGTTTCGCCAATTCCTCCAGCGTCCCGATCGTCGTTTTTGTGGACCTGCAGCAGGAATATCTGGCGAAACCGCGGGTGCTGGCGATTTCCGAGATCGACAGGGCGTTGGCGAATTGCCGCAGGGTGCTGGAGCATTCGCGCCGGATTGGACTGCCGGTGGCCTTCGTCCGGATGCTCAACGAGTCCGCCTTCTTCAACCGGGCAACCCCGTTCGTGCGCTGGATCGAAGGTTTTGAGCCGAACCGCAACGAAATGGTATTCGAACGGGCGAGCCCGTCGTGCTATTCTTCCGAAGCTTTCACCGCGTTGGTGAACCAAAGCCATGGCGGCATCGTGCTGGTCGGGTTTGCGGGCGAGTCAGCCTGCCTGTCGACCATGATCGATGCTTTCCACCGGAACCACGAGGTCGCCTATCTCTGCGATGCATCGGCCAGTCATGCCCTCGACGACATGTCTGCGGACGACGTTCAACGGGCTGTATCGAGAATATCTGCGCTTTATGGAGACGTGTATGAAACCGCCGACTGGATCGCCTCCACTTTACCTCGCAAGCTCGGTAACGGAAGAAACGCTGGTGGCTAATTCAGAAGAACGACTGCAGTCGATCCTCGCAACCCTCGATCAATGCCGGGCGGCCCTGGTCAAGGAGGCCCGCTTGGAAACCGCCAAGCTGGTGTCGCTGGCCGTTCTCGACCTTCGGATCGAGCTCAGCAAAATTCCGGATTCGGATTTCAAGGCGCTGTGCGATGCGATGACACCGCCCGAGCGCGGGCCGTCGGAAAGGTCGAACGATCCGAACTCGCCGCGGGGCCCGCGCAAGCGCGCCGTGCTGAAGCTGGTCAAGTAGCGACGCGGTTTCGATGCCGTGCCGCTTGCCGGTTTACTTGCCGGTTCAGCCGATCGTCCGGTCCGGCCGGCGAGCTTTATGTGCAATTGCAGCGGCAAAAATAACCTTGCCTGATCGCGCGGCGGCTGCAATCTGGTCCTCAACTTGAGGAACACTGTTCCTCAACTCCGGGGAACAGGGAAGCAATTGGATGAGCCAACTCATTGTCCGCGTGGGCGACTTCACGTTCGACGCGCGTTTCGAAGACCGGCTGGCGCCCAAGACCTGCGCCGCCTTCCGCGCCGCGATGCCGTTCGAAAGCCAGGCGGTTCACGTCCGCTGGAGCGGCGAGGCGGTCTGGCTGCCGCTCGGCGATCTCGACTTCGGCGTCGGCTATGAGAACCACACCAGCTATCCCGCGCCTGGCCAGATCATCCTCTATCCCGGCGGCATCAGCGAGACCGAGATTCTGCTGGCCTATGGCGGGGTGCACTTCGCCAGCAAGATGGGCCAGCTCGCCGGTAACCACTTCATCACGCTGACCTCGGGGCTCGAGCGGCTGGCCGAACTCGGCAAGACCGTGCTCTACAAGGGGGCGCAGAAGGTCCGGTTCGAGGCGGCCTAGCAATGGTGGACGCCAGATATCCCCGGGACCTGCGCGGCTACGGCCGCAACCCGCCCGATCCGCGATGGCCCGGCGGCGCGCGGATCGCGGTGCAGTTCGTGGTCAATTTCGAAGAGGGCGGCGAGAACAACATCCTGCACGGCGATCCCGCCTCGGAAGCCTTTCTGTCGGACGTGCTCGGCGCGCAGCCGTGGCCGGGACAGCGCCACGCCAACATCGAATCGATGTTCGAATACGGCTCGCGCGCCGGCTTCTGGCGGCTGTGGCGGGCCTTTGCCGAGCGCAAGTGGCCTGCCACCGTGTTCGGAGTGGCGACCGCGCTGCAGCGCAATCCCGACATCGTCGCGGCGATGAACGAGGCCGGGTGGGATATCGCCAGCCACGGCCTGAAATGGGTCGAGCACCGGCAGATGCCGGAAGCGGAGGAGCGCGCGACCATTGCGGAGGCGATCCGCATTCACACCGAGGTCACCGGACAGCGGCCGCTCGGCTGGTACACCGGCCGGTCCTCGATCAACACGCTGCGGCTGGTGATGGAGGCCGGCGGTTTCCTGTATTCCTGCGATTCCTACGCCGACGATCTGCCCTACTGGGTCAAGGGCGCGGCCGGCCCGCATCTCGTCATTCCCTACAGCCTCGACGCCAACGACATGCGTTTTGTAAATGCCCAGGGCTTCGGAGACGGGAATCAGTTCTTCAATTATCTGAAGGACAGTTTTGACGTGCTGTATGCGGAGGGCGCGAGTTCGCCAAAAATGATGTCGGTCGGCCTGCATTGCCGGATTGCCGGCCGGCCGGGAAGGGCGGCAGCGCTGCTGCGCTTTCTCGATTACATCGCCGGCCATGACAAGGTCTGGGTGCCGACCCGGCTGCAGATCGCGCAGCACTGGCACGCCCATCTGGCGCATCTCGCCGACGGCGCACCCACGATCGGATCGTCGTGATGGCGCCGGCACCTGCGGCTGCGGCGGGCGAGCTTGGCCTCGAAATCGTCCGCCGCATCGAGGCGCTCGCCGCCATCTCCGAGACGCCGGACCACCTGACGCGGATCTTCCTCTCCCCAGAGCACCGCGCCGCGGCCGATCTGTTGCTGTCGTGGATGTGGGACGCCGGCATGGCCGCGCATCTCGATGCCATCGGCAATGTCTGCGGCCGTTACGAGGGCGAGAGCGCGGGACTGCCCTGCCTGATGCTGGGCTCGCATTACGACACCGTGCGCGACGCCGGCAAATGGGACGGGCCGCTCGGGCTCATCACCGCAATCAGCTGCGTCGCGGATCTGCACCGGCGCGGCAAGCGGCTGCCGTTCGCGGTTGAGGTGACCGGCTTTGCCGACGAGGAAGGCGTCCGCTTCGCTTCCACGCTGCTGGGCAGCCGTGCGGTGGCCGGAACGTTCGACGAGAGCGTGCTGGGCTCGAAAGACAGCGCCGGCATTTCGATGCGCGAGGCGCTGAGAAAATTCGGGCTCGATCCGGACCATGTCGGCGCGGCGGCAAGGGTGCGCGGCGAATTGCTGGCCTATGTCGAACTGCACATCGAGCAGGGCCCGGTGCTGGAAGGGCTCAATCTCCCGGTCGGAATCGTCACCGCGATATCAGGCGCGACGCGGCTCGCGGCCAGCCTCGCCGGCATGGCCGGCCACGCCGGCACGGTGCCGATGCTGCTGCGCCGCGACGCGCTCGCCGGCGCCGCCGAATGCATTGTCGAGATCGAGCAGTTCTGCCGGACCGACCAGGACGGGCTGGTCGGCACCGTCGGATATATCGATGCGAGGCCGGGCGCCACCAATGTCATCCCGGGACAGGCGTCGTTCACCATCGATATCCGCGCGCCGTCGGATGCGCACCGCAAGCTCGCCGTCGCCGATATCGTCCGGCGCATCGAAAATATCGCCAGACGCCGCAAGCTACAGCTGCAGCTCGACGTCACCCACGAGAACCGCACCGTGCCCTGTGCGCCATGGCTCCGGACCCAGATGTCGGATGCCGTCGCCGCGGAGGGAATTCGCGCCTTCGAGCTGCCGAGCGGGGCAGGCCATGACGGCATGGCGATGATCGACATCGCCGACGTCGCGATGCTGTTCGTGCGCTGCCGCGGCGGCATCAGCCATCATCCGGCCGAGCATGTCGAGTTGGCCGACGCCGACGCCGGCGCCCGCGTGCTGCTGCGGCTGGTCGAGAATTTTCGGCCCGCGACGGGCCTGAACGGGTGACCGGGGCGGGGCCTCTACAAAAAATCGCGAAAACAACCCCATGTACAGTAAGAATGTCGAGCGATAACAACCTGTTGCGAGCACGGCAAATGCTCGACCCTCCCTAACGGGATACCTTTCAGCTCTATCGTGTGCCGCCAGGTAGTATTGCTGTCTCAGCCGCGATCGGCTGTTTCCCGTGCGCCGTGGCGATTGTTATCTGCACCCTTCCGCTGCCGGAACGCTTCGCCGGGCGGATACTGGCGATCGATCACGCGGTTGCCGGGCACTGGGGCGGCCTGATGGCGCAAAGCCGCCGAAGCGGCGCTGGGCTCTCCGTTATGGACGGGTTCTTTGCGGCGACGGCGCTCGCCAAAGACCTCACGCTGGTCACGCGTAACATCAAGGATTTTGCCTCATGCGGCGTGCCGCTGCTCAACCCGTGGGAGGAATGAGCAGCCGATGCCCATCCCGAGCCCCACACCGCAACTGAACTTGATCCCGCGCAATAGGGTCCATTGCGACCTGAACGAAAAGTGAGCAGCGGAGCGGCTTTCGAGGGCTTGTCGCGGTCATAGAGATGCTAAACCGCCGCAGGGAGCCGTCGATCACGTACCGGACCCGGGCTGGAGCTCCCGCTTCAGCCCAATAACAGCGATGGCAAAGACGGCATGATCCACGATGTTTCAATCCCCGCGGCGCTGCTTGCCGGTCTGGTCAGCTTTCTGTCGCCCTGCGTGCTGCCGCTGGTGCCGCCCTATCTGTTCTACCTCACCGGCGCGACCATCGAGCACGTCGCCAATGACGAGACGGAGCAGGCCTCGAAGCGCGCGGTGATGATCTCGGCCGGGATGTTCGTGCTCGGCTTTTCTACCGTGTTCGTGGCGCTCGGCGCCAGCGCCTCGCTGATCGGGAGCCTGATCCGCGCCTGGTCGGCGGAACTGTCGATCGTGGCCGGCATCGTCATCATCATCATGGGCCTGCATTTCCTGGGGTTGACCCGGATCGGCTTCATGATGCGAGAGGGGCGGCTGCCGATCCCGAAACCGGTCGGCCTGTGGGGCGCCTATGCGATGGGGCTCGCCTTTGCGTTCGGCTGGACGCCCTGTATCGGCCCGATCCTGGCGGCGATCCTGTCGGTCGCCGCCGCCGAGGCGACGGTGGCCAAGGGGGCGATGCTGCTCGCGGTCTATTCCGCCGGGCTCGGGATTCCCTTCCTGATCGCTGCATTCATGGTCGAACAATTCTCCGCGCTGTTTGCGCGGATGAAGCGGCACCTCGTCAACGTCGAGCGGGCAATGGGCGTGCTGCTGGTCGTCACCGGCATCGGCTTTCTCACCGGCGCGGTCACCAGCGCCAGCATCTGGCTGCTGGAGACGTTTCCGGCATTGCAGAATTTCGGCTAGGGCGACCAGCCGCCGCGGGGATTGCTGCTGCCGCGTGGCCAGCCGGACATCGCTCCTGTAGTCCCCACACTTCCAGATCTAGCCTGAGGCAGCCGCCGTCACGAGATCGTCGATCCGGATCGGAAAACGCCGCACCCTGACCCCGGTGGCGTGCCAGACCGCGTTGACGACCGCGCCCGCCGAACCGGTGATCCCGATTTCGCCGACGCCCTTGATGCCGAGCGCGTTCACATGACGATCGTGCTCGTCGATCATCAGCGCCTCCAGCGCGGGCACGTCGGCATTCACCGGCACGTGATATTCTGCAAGGTTGGCGTTCAGGATCCGGCCGGAACGCCGGTCCGTGATGGCCTGTTCATGCAGGGCAAACGACATCCCCCAGATCATGCCGCCGAAGATCTGACTGCGCACGAGGCGCGGATTGATGACCCGCCCGGCAGCGAAAGCGCCGACCAGGCGAGTGACGCGGATCTGCCCGAGATCGGGATCGACCTTGACCTCGGCGAACACCGCGCCATGGGCGTGCATGGCGTAGGTGGATTGGGCGGCCGGATCGGCGGCACCCTGGCCGCGGGCGTCGATCTCGGCAAGGCCGGCACGGCCGAGGATATCGGCGTAACTCTCGCTCCGGCTTTCATCGTCGCGGCGGAACAGGCGGCCGGCGCGTGCGACTACCCCGGCATTGCCCGCGCCGAACAGGGGCGAGCGCTCATCTCCAGTGGCGAGATCGGCGAGCTTTGCGATGACCGCGGCGCCGGCATTATGGATGGCCATGCCCGCGGTCGCGGTGTGGGAAGAGCCGCCGGCAATTCCTGCGTCGGGAAGGTCCGAGGTGCCCGATCTGAATTCCAGTCGTTCCGGTTCAAGTCCCAGTCCATCGGCGGCTATCTGGGCCAGTGCCGTCCAGGCGCCCTGACCCATATCGTGAGCACCCGTTTCCATCACGCCGGAACCGTCGCTTCGAACCACCGCACGCGCCTCGCCCTGGAACATCAGCGCCGGGAATGTCGCCGTGCCCATTCCCCAGCCGACCAGCAGGCCGGCCTCGTCACGCCATTGCCGTGGGGCCGGTTGGCGTTTGGACCAGCCGAAACGCTCGGCTCCTTGCGCATAGCACTCGCGCAAGGCTTTCGATGAAAATGGTTTGCCGGAGATCGGTTCGACTTCTGCGTAGTTCCTGAGCCGAAAGGCGAGGGGGTCCATCCCGCAGGCCCATGCCATTTCATCGATCGCGCTTTCAAGCGCAATCGATCCGGTTGCCTCGCCGGGCGCACGCATGAATAATGGTGTGCCGGTGTCGACCCTGACGGCGTCGTGCGAAGTGGCGATGGCGGGGCTCGCATAAAGCGTGTGGGAAGCGCCGGCGGCCGGCTCGAAGAAGTCGTCGAAGCTGCTGGAAACGGTCCTGGCGTGATGAGCGAGTGCGGTGAGTCGGCCGCTGCCATCGGCGCCGATCCGGAGCCGCTGGCGTGTCGGCGCGCGGTGGCCTACCGGGCCGTACATATGTTCCCGGCGCAGCACCAGCTTGACCGGCTTGCCGACCAGCCGGGCGGCCAGGATACCAAGCACCTGTGGTCCGGACATGAAGCCCTTGGAGCCGAAGCCGCCGCCGAGGTAGGGGCTGCGAATATGAATCTTGCCCGGAGAGATGCCGAACAATCCTGCAATTCGCCCCTGAGCCAAAGCGAGGCCCTGGCTCGGGGTATCGATGGAAAGTGCATCGCCGTCCCACGTCGCGACGATGGCGTGCGGCTCCATGGCATTGTGATACTGCGCAGGCGTCTCGTAGGTCGCGTCGACGTGCTTCGAAGCCGCAGCCAATCCCGCGTCGACATCGCCCCGCCGCAGTTCGGACGGATTGCCGACGCCCACGGCCTGCGGCACGAAGCTTTCGCCGGCATCGAGACCGATCCGGGGCGGCAACGCGTCGTATTCGGGCGACAGCAGCGCTGCGCCTTCGGTCGCGGCCTCCAGCGTCTCGGCGATCACCACCGCGATGGGCTGGTTCGCATAGCGCACCTCGTCGTTCTGCAGGACGTCAAGCCGGAACATGAAAGGGTTTGTCTTTGCGTCGGGATCTTCCGCGAGCGCCGGCCGGTTGGCTGGTGTCATTACCTCCACGACGCCCGGATGATCCTTGGCCGCCCGCACGTCGAGGAAAGTCACGCGGCCGCGCGCGATGCTGCTGACCGCCATGACGGCATGCAGCATGCCGTGCGGATGGTTGTCCGCGGCGTAGCGGGCCTGACCGGTAACCTTCAGCACGCCTTCGCGGCGGGTCAGCGGTTGCCCGATATTCGAGCCGTGCCGCATATGGGCAGCTTCCTGGATAAGGCTGATCTCAGACGCCATGGAGCACTCCGGAAAGGGATGAGAAAGGCGAGGCGGGAAGGGCCGGGCTGCGCTTTGGTGTTCCCGCCGCGGCGAGTTTCAGGGCGCGCCCGAGGATTCTCCGCGCCAGCTCGATCTTGAACTGGTTGTCGCCGGAAGGCGTGGCGCCGGCGAGCGCGGCTTTCGCCGCACGAGCGAACAGATCCGGGCCGGGGCTGCCGCCTGCAAGCACATCCTCGGCCGCGCGGCATCGCCACGGTTTGGGAGCAACTCCGCCGAGTGCGAGCCGGGCCTCCTGAATTACGCCTCGTTCGATCCGCAGCGCGGCGGCGGCCGACACCAGGGCGAAGGCGTAGGAAGTGCGCTCCCGAACCTTCAGGTAACGCGCATGGGCGGAAAATGCGGCCGCCGTGCCGGGCAGCCGGATGGCGACGATCAGATCACCCGGTTCAAGGATGTTTTCCCGCTCGGGTGTGTCGCCGGGCAGACGGTGCAGCGCCTCCAGCGCAACCTCGCGCCGGCCGGTTCTGCCCTGGATTTCCACGATGGTGTCGAGCGCGATAAGCGGGACACAGAAATCCGACGGGTGGGTGGCGATACAGGCCTCGCTCCAGCCGAGCACGGCGTGCAAACGATTCTCGCCACCCAACGCGTCGCAACCGGTGCCCGGCTCGCGCTTGTTGCAGGCGCTGGCAACGTCGTAGAAATATCCGCAACGGGTTCGCTGCAGCAGATTTCCGCCGACGGTCGCGGCATTGCGAAGCTGCGCCGAGGCACCCGACAACAGCGCCTCGGCAACGGCGGGAAACGATCCGGCGAAATCGGCGTCATGCGCCAGGTCGGAATTGCGAACCAGCGCGCCGATGCGGACGCCTCCATCGGACAGACGTTCGATGCGGTCGAGCCCGGGCAGCCGCGTGATGTCGACCAGACGGTCCGGACGGGCGATCCCGCCCTTCATCAGGTCGAGCACGTTGGTGCCGGCGGCGAAATAGGCGGCACCCGGTTCGGCCGCAGCCGCCACGGCTTCGTCGATGGTCTTCGGTCTGACGTAATCGAAAGTCTTCATGCCGAACGCCTTCCGTCTGCCTGCGCGAGACTTTTCTGCGCGTCCAGCACCGCCTCGGTGATCCCGGCATAGGCGCCGCATCGGCAGAGGTTTCCGCTCATGCCCTCGCGTATGCGCTCGAGATCGTCGCCAGCCTGCCCTTCCTGGATCAGGCCAATGGCGCTCATGATCTGGCCGGGCGTGCAAAAGCCGCATTGGAGTCCATCATGCGCGATGAATGCGGCCTGGACCGGATGAAGCAGATCGCCATGCGCGACGCCCTCGATGGTGAGGATGTCGGCGCCGTCATGGCTGATCGCCAATGCCATGCACGAACTGATCCGCCGGCCGTCGATCAGGACCGTGCAGGCGCCGCACTGGCCGCGATCGCATCCCTTCTTGGTGCCCGTCAAATCGAGACGTTCACGCAGAAGGTCGAGAAGTGTGACGCGAGGGTCTTCGAGTTCCACGGCGCGCCGCATACCGTTAACGGTGAGGTTGATCGCGAAGTTCATGGGGGCTCCGATCGATGCTGATGGAGACGCGAGGCCGATCGACCTTGCGCCAACTCGAGTGTTCGTCGGATATACGGAGGGGTACTCCGTTTTTCAAGAGGGACGAACAGCACGGCAGGATCGGGAAAAACAGCGCCGGCCTTACGAAAAGATCATGTTTGAACAAAGGGATGGACGCTGGATCCGGTTCAATCTCATCGAATCGTGATCTAGATTGAGCAAATGGCAGATCAGTCCGCAGCACCGCCCAGGAAGCCCCGCGCCGACGCGATTCGTAATCGCGAACTCGTGCTGAAGGCCGCGAAAAGCGTGTTCAGCACCGGTGGCGCCGACGCGAGCCTGGAGGCGGTGGCCCGGCGGGCCGGAGTCGGCATCGGCACGCTCTATCGCCACTTCCCGACGCGGGAAGCCTTGTTCGAGGCGGTCTATCGACGCGAGGTGGACCAACTCGGCGAGTTGGCGGAGCAGCTGAAGAAAGAGGCTGCGCCGGTCGATGCCCTGCGCCGCTGGCTGCGGTCGAATGTCGAGTTCGTCGCCACCAAGAAAGGGATGTCGGCCGCGCTGGCCATTGTCGTGCAGGGCTCTTCGGAACTCTCCGTCTATTCGTTCGACCGCCTGACGAAGGCGGTTGGCGGCTTGCTGGATCGTGCCGTCGCTGCCGGCGAGATACGATCCGACATCAGCCCCGAAGACCTTCTGCGGGCCCTCGTCGGCATGTGCTACATGCATGACCAGCCCGGCTGGCAGAAGAGCGTTCTGCGGCTGCTGGATGTTTTCGTCGACGGTCTTCGGGTGCAAGCCGGGACCGGCGGACAGGCGACAGCGCGGTCGCATCCCAGGGACATCGCGACGGGCGCGAGGGAATCCCCGCGGCACAAAAGCGGTAAGGTCCGCAAGTGATCGACAAGTGATCGACCGAACGCGCAGGCTCGCCGGCAACGGTGTCGGCGAAGCGACTTGAGAAGCGGTCTGCTTGCAGCGGATGCGTGCCGTTCAAGTCCGAATGCCAGGGGCCTTGCCCGCTTTTCGGGGACAGCCGCGGCAAATCAAGTTACTCCAGCTCGATTTGGGTCTGGACCGACCGGACGATCCGGTCGAAGGCGGCCCTGGCCGACCGATCGTCGGTGAGCCACTCCATGGTCCAGTTCGGCCGGCCCTCCAATGGCCGGAACGTGGCGATCTCGTAGGCGCCACCCGCCCGCGACAATGACGCCTTGAGCTTCGGCTGGTCCTGAACCAACGACCAGACCCTCGCTTCGATCTCGCGGCGGGCAGCTTTGACCGGGTGCAGTTCATACCTCGCCTGGAGGTCGCTGGCGATTGCGTTGAGGCAGGTGTAGCAGGCCACCGATACCTTGTTGTCCTTGCCGGCGATCCCAAAGCCCCAATTGGCATCGGGACGTGGCGTGGGGCCGAATATGAAAAGATCCTCCAGTTCGCTGCACGCTTCTTGCTTGCGGGCGGCGGCCAGCATCATCTGGCGCAACTCATCTTGGTTTCTGCGCTCCTTTACCAACGGGATCTCCCTGGGATAGCAACTGACAAAGCCGGCCACGCGCGATCTATCGATCGGCGGCCTGCCTTGGAGGCGCGGTCTTTACGGGGCCCACCTCAACGCTCGCGCTCTGCAAGACGCCGCCACGTTCAACCCGAAGCGCGACCCGGCCGCCGAGCGGCACCAGACCAATCAGGTTGCGAAGCTGGGCCGCACTCCTGACTGGCGTGCCATCGACCGCCTTCACGATGTCGCCCTTCAGCAATCCGGCTTTCTGCGCCGGTGAATCGCGGGCGATCTCGGCAATGACGGCGCCCTGATAACCTTCCCTGGCCGCAGCCTCAGCATCGAGATCGCGTATGGAAATGCCGATCCGGCCCCGGCGAACCTCACCATTCCGGACCAGCTGCTCCATCACCCGACGCGCCATGTTGATCGGCACCGCGAACCCGATACCAACATTGCCGCCGCCCGGTGAAATGATCGCGGTGTTGATGCCGATGAGCTCTCCCTTCAGATTGATCAGGGCGCCGCCCGAATTTCCGGGATTGATCGATGCGTCGGTCTGGATGAAGTCTTCATAGCCTTGCTTGCCAAGGCCGGTTCGTCCAAGGGCGCTGACGATTCCCGAAGTCACCGTTTGGCCCAAGCCGAACGGGTTGCCGATCGCAATGACGAAATCGCCAACTTCGATCTTGTCGCTGTCCCCCTGTGCGATTGCCTTGAGGCCGCTCCGTGTTCCCGTGAGCTGAAGGACCGCGATGTCGGTTGCGGGATCCCGTCCGACCAATTTTGCGGCAAACTTTCTTCCATCCCGGGTCGTGACCTGGGCGCTCGATATCTGCGCGACGACGTGATTGGCGGTCAGAACGTAGCCGCGTTCCGCGTCGACGATCACGCCCGAGCCGGTCGCCTGCACCCGCTTTTCGAGTTGCTTCGGCAGGTCAAAAAACTCCCGAAACACCGGATCGCGGTAGAGCGGGTTGTCCTCCTTGACCCGCGCCTGCACCGAAATGTTGACGACCGAGGGCGCCGTTTCCTTTACCATGGGCGCCAGTGTGGGGATCTGGCCGCCGCGCGCCGCGGGCATCTGCGCCAGCGCCGGTGCCCCCAGGATGAGAGCGCAGAGCAGAAGCGCCGGAGCAAACCGTCGATTGATGCTTGCCGATGACCTACCGAACATGGCGAGTGAGATGGATTGTGCTGACGGAATCCGTTCGGGCGTCCGCCGATCGGACGCCCGAACGTCGCTGCATCAGCCGTTGCGATTGATCGCGATACGGCGGACGTTGCTTTTCGCCTCGGCGGACTTCGGCACCGTGATGCTCAGGACGCCGTTCCTGAACGTGGCCGAGGCCTTGTCCTCATCGACGTCATCGAGCGGTATTCGCCGTTCGAAGCGGCCGTAGTACCGTTCGCTGAAGCGGCGGGACTTGTCTTCCGACTCCGATCGTTTCTCGCCCGAGATCGAAAGGACGCCGTTGGCGAGTTCGAGACTGACGTCTTTCTCCTCCAGACCGGGCAGTTCAGCGGTGATCCGCACTTCCTTGTCGGTCTCGTCGATATCGATCTGGGGCCAGCCCACCCCGTTCAGTCCCCGGGCCGGCCCGAAGGGGGCAAGATCGAAGCCGCGAAACACGTCGTCGAACATGCGGTTCATTTCGCGATGCAGTGCAAAGAACGGATGCATGTCGGTGTCGCGGTTGATGCCGACCTCGCGTCCCCTGCTGTTCCAGGGAATCAGATCCTTGATAGCCATGCTTGTTCTCCTCATTTCAGGCGGCTTCCGCCGCGGCCGCCGCCGCCCCGGAAGCCGGTTCACCGATTGAAAGCGTCGGATCGGCTCAGGCAGCCGCCTTGCCGTCGATCTGCCGGACGTTGGAAGCCGGCGCGCCCTCGATCGCAATCCGACGCGGCTTCATGGCCTCCGGGACCTCGCGTACCAGTTCGATCCGCAGCAGGCCGTTGTCGAAGGCGGCGCCCTTGACCTGAACATAGTCCGCCAGATTGAACTGGCGCTTGAAGGGTCGCGACGAAATCCCCTGGTAGAGGAATTCGCGCTGTTGCCGTTCCGCCTTGCGGCCTTCCACCGTCAGCACACTCTGTTCGGCGGTGATCGCGATTTCATCGGCCGAGAAACCGGCGACCGCCAGGGTGATCTGATAGCGGTCCTCGCCCAGGCGCTCGACGTTGCACGGGGGATAATTGTCTTCCGCACCGTGTTGCGCGGCATCGACGAGATCGAACAGGCGATCAAATCCGATGGTCGACCGCCAAAGAGGGGAAAAGTCGTACGTAGTTCTCATAGCCAAATCCTCCGTTGAGCAAGATGGGTACGAGCAGGCATCGGACATCTCCGACGCCCGTCTCCGCCGGGCCCCGATGGGCGCCCGGACCGCCGCTGGCGGCACGCTGAAAATTAGAAAAGGCCAATCGGATTTCAAGAGGGACGCCTGCTGCATCTTTTCTTCGAGGGCGGGTTTCCGGCTATCTCGTCCTGGTCCCGGTCCGGTTCTCACGGCGGCAAATGCCGCGTGTCCGGCTTGATCGCTCGGCGCCACCGCCGATTGTCGTCGGTGGCGCCGTCACATGCACTTTCTATTTCGTTATCTCGCTCGATTGCGTTTCCGCATTCCCGACATTGTTGGTGGCGAACGCCGAATTTTTCAGGATTGCCGGAGCATCGAAGTCAGGCATCAACAGACTGCCGATCCCCGGGCTCCTCGAGTCTGCTCCAAGGCCTATCCAAGGCATGGAGTCGAGATAGGGGATGGGAGGCAGCGGAAGATTTCCCGAAAACGATGCCGCAGTTCTTGCTGCGCCGTCATTCCTGAATTCGCTCTCGCTCGCCATGGCGGTTTGGGAAGGCACGAGAGCGCTCGCCAGAACAAGTGCGAACAGTCCTTTCATCATGTCATCCTCCGTAATGGTTGCCGTCAGACCGATCCCGGTGCTCGGGATGTGCCAACGTTGGTCGCCGAACGCTCAAACGGGAAAAATGTTCCTCCGGAATCATCGTCGTTGCAGGGCTCCGGTGCGCGCAGCAGGGAAGTCTGCCAGGCGACCAGGGCGGCTCCGCTCGCGGCGATGGTGTTCCCGATCATCAGCAGGATGATCGAAGGCGTGAGGATCGAGGTCATGCCGAAGTCCATGCCGCTTGGCGTTGCCGCGGCGAGGGAAGGCGGGGGGCCGCAGCCGCCTGCATCGCGGCCTTTACCTTTTGAAACGCCCGCGCCTCGATCTGGCGAATGCGTTCGCGCGATACTCCGTGCTCGGCGGCAAGGTCCTCGAGCGTCGCCGGCTCGTCCCAGAGCCGGCGCGCCGTGAAGATGTGGCGTTCGCGGGAGTTCAACGCGGCCACCGCGTCCGCCAGGGCCTGGCGATGAACGGCGGTCTCCTCCTCGTGGGCCAGCGTGGATTCCTGGGTCGGCGCGGGATCGGCAAGCCAGTCCAGCGCCTGTTCGGCATCTCCATCGTCGTGGACGGGTGCGTTCAGGGAAACGTCGCCCTGCAGGCGCCGATTCATTTCGACGACCTCCCGTTCGGCCACCTTGAGATTGTCGGCTATCCGCCTGACCTGCTCCGGCAACAGGTCGCCGTCCTGCAGCGCCGAGATCGCTCCCTTGGCCCGTCGCAACTTGAAGAACAGCTTCCTCTGGCTGGCGCTGGCCGCGATCTTCACCAGCGACCACGATCGCAGGATGTATTCCTGGATCGTGGCCCTGATCCACCACATCGCATAGGTGGCGAGGCGGACGCCGCGATCGGGATCGAACCGCTTCACGGCCTGCATCAGTCCGATGTTGCCCTCGGACACGATGTCCGAGATCGGCAGACCGTAGCCGCGATAACGCATCGCTATCTTGGCGACGAGCCTCAGATGGCTGGTGACCAGCCGATAGGCGGCGTCGCGATCCCTCTGTTCGCGCCAGCGTCTCGCGCAGGCGAGTTCTTCCGCGGGCTTGAGCATGGGAAATTTGCGGATTTCGGCCAGGTACTTCGACAGTCCGGCGTCGACCGAGAGCGCCGGCAGAGCAGCAACGTTGAACATCTTGGTCATCCCGTTGGCGCAGGAATACGGCCCGGTCAACGGGACACGCGCGCCATCGCCGGCGCGGCCCGTCAAAGCCGGTTCTCAGGCGTGATTCAGGCTGGAGTCGGTGGATGCTGGATCCGGACCGGATCGAAACGGCTGTCACAGCCAGGGGCCAACCGCCAAAAAGCGGGCAAGTCGCAAATCCTCATAGCCAAATCCTCCAAAGAGCAAGATGGGTACGAGCAGGCGTCGGACACCTCCGGCGCCCGTCTCCGCCGGGCCCCCGAAGGGCACCCGGAACCGCTTGTCGCGGCACGCACAAAACTAGCAAATCGCAGTTTGGTTTCAAGAAGGGGACCGGAAATTTTTTGACGCAGGATCGAACGATAAAAATGGATGAATGAGGAGCTGTCCGCCGCTGCGCCTTGCGGACTCAAATCCCTGCGATTGATCTTGTGCGTGCGCCGCGCGACAGTGTGGCCATGACGATGCGGTGCGAGACTCCCAAAGTTCATCCTTTGCTGCCCTATTTCTGGGCCATCTCGATATACTTGTGTTCGCGGGCGGCGGTCGCACTTGGATTGGTGTTCTCGCAGAAATATCTGCCCATCGCGGCCGATGTCTGGTCGGCGGGACCGTTCTGGTACCACCAATTGCTGCAGTGGGATTCCGAATGGTACTTCAAGATCGCAACCGAGGGATATCGGTATAACGGCGATCCGACCATTCAGCAGAACATCGTGTTTTACCCGTTGTATCCGATGCTCGCGCGGGCCGTCGCAGCGATCAGCGGCCTGACGCCTGCGGATGCATTGCTGCTGGTCGCCAACCTCGCGGGATTGTCGGCTGTCGTCGCGCTCTTCAAGCTGGTTCGCGAGGAATTCGACGACCAGCTCGCGCTCGTCACCATCACGCTGCTGAGCTTTTTTCCGACCTCGGTTCTGCTGTCAGCCGGCTATACCGAACCGCTGGAACTGCTCCTGATCGTCCTGTTCTTTCTTGTCTTGAAGCAGCAGCGCTATCTGTCGGCGGCGCTGCTTGCGGGCCTGGCAGTTGCCGACCGATCGACGGGCATCGTGCTGTTGCCCGTCCTGCTCTGGGAGATGTGGCGCAATCGCGATCAGAAGCCGTTCCTCGCGGTCCTCTTGCCGTGCATCGTTCTTGCGACATCAGGCATCTGGCTGTTCATGATCTATCTCTGGAGCCAGTTCGGGGATCCCTTCGTCTTCGTGGATGGGCAGGCGGCTTTCCATCGGGAAACGACCCTGGGCGCAAGGCTGGTTGCCGCACTCAAACTCGAACCCTTCACCCGGATGTTCCTCAATGACTGGAATCCGTGGGGGCAGGACAGCTGGTTTACGCTGCTGTTCATTGCCCTGATCGCGGTGGGGTGGTTTCGACTGCGCTCCTCCTGGACATTGTTCGCCATGGGCGTGTTGTTGTTGCCATATCTGACGCTCAGCGGCGGGCCGGCAGGCTTCGTGTCGATGGGCCGGTTCAATCTGGTTTCATTTCCGCTGTTTGTCGTGCTGGCCGGTCTATTGCTGCGGGCAAAGTGGCTTCTGGCAGGCGTGACAGGGCTGTTCGGCGCGGCCTTGCTCATGAACGCTGCGTTGTTCGCCCGCAGAATCTGGATCGGATGATCGGCGGGAAGAGCAGCCTTCGACCATGATCAATAGTGCCGCGGCTTCCGTCGCATGCCGCTTCAGGGCGGCGTCCCATGCCGGGGATATTCGAGCTGCATCGCGACCAAATCGGCGGTGCGCGTTCCGTAGCGGGCCTCGATGGCAAGCAGCGTCTGGTCCAGGGCTTTGGCCGGTGGCAGCGCCCCGATGGCGGGCAACCGCCGCTCGGCGGGCCAGTCGGTGGCGACCTGCTGGGGCAGGATACGCATTCCGCTGCGGGTCGGCAGCGCCCCGGCCGTGCCGGCAAACGTCACCGCGCGTGACCGATAGGTCCGCGACCAGGCGTCCGCGACCAGCGCCAGCGACACTTCGTCCATGCCGGGCGTCAGCTCGATGCCGACTTGCTCCCTGTTCCAGAAGGCCAGCGTATTGCCCATCGCCGTCAACGCGAACGGACGCGTGAACTGGAACGCGCTGCTGTCGTGACGCGTGTCCCATTTGGTGAGGCCGAGATCGCGGCCGACCGCCTCGGCCTTGTCCCGGCCGGCGATCGCCTCGATCAGGGTCAGCGACATCGGCATCGATGCGCTGATCCCCGTCGTGGTCGCAACGCCGCGGTCGACCACCAGCCGGCGGTCGGCGACATAGCGGATGGTGGGATGCTGGTCGCGCAGCTGCTTGAGATAATACCAGTGGGTGGTCGCCTGCTTGCCGTCGAGTAGCCCGGTATTGCCGACGACCTTGGCCCCGGCGCAGACGCCGATGATCACGGCGCCCTTGGCTGCCTGGCTCTTGATCCATTGCAGCGCCACGGGATCGTCATCGCGGCTCATGGCGGGGACGACGACATAGTCGGCGCCATCGGGATGCTGCGCGTCGAAGTCGGCGACCGTCGCCTCCGGCTCCACCGTCAGTACGGGAAAAAGCGCCACGGGTCCGGGCTTCGTTCCAAGCGCCACCACATCGGCGACGTCGGCCCGCTTGAGAACTCCGTAGGGCAGTAGATAGTCGGTGGTCTCGCTTTCGTCATTGATGCCGACGATGGCGATCAGCGGACGCTGGCGTTTCGGCGGTTTCAAGGCGGCGACCGTGGCCTCGACCTCCGCCTTCGCGATCGGTGGCGCGGCATCAGGGGACGGCGCCGGCGGCAGCGTGAGAATCCACCCGCCGCCGACGATTACGAAAAGTGCGGCGGCGCCCAGAGCGCTCCACCATACAGCTCGCCAATTCACGGCCACTTGCCTCGAAGAAGGTGTGCAGTCACGCAACCAGTCACCCTGACCGGTTGTTCAGCTTCCAAGCCTACCGCGCCCTTGCCTTGGCCAAAATGACGTAAATCGCGCAAAAACTGCCATGCCGAAAACGGCCCGTCGGTACACCCGCGGAGTAACGCGAACGTGTGGACGATCGGTTAGCCTCGACGGCGTGGGAGAAACTAGCGCTTCGAACTACCGCTTCTCGATTTTCGTGATGGTCTTGGTCCCGCCGTTTTCGCTGAAGGAAAACGTGACCCTGTCGCCGGCGTGCACCGAGGTCAGCATGCCGGCTTGTACCTTGAATTGCTCGGCCGTCCCGCCGGCCGCTCCGACCGTGGCGCTTTCAGTGCCCTTTGGCGTGGGTTGAATGGTGATGGTCCCGCTGATCCGATTGAGCATGGTGACCGTTCCCGTAAGCGCTTCCTGCGCCAACGCCCCCGAACTGACGAGCGCGAGCAGGGAACCCGCCAAAAAAGTCTGTGTCAGTTTCATCGAGATCTCCCGGCTTTCGAGCACTCGAAGATAAGCTCCGATAACCGGATTTTGTTCCCCGGCGGGAGGGCTGGAGCGCGAGGAATGCCGAGGTGCCCGATCCGGGATGAACGCTGGTACCGACTATGCAAGATCGATGGGTCGCTTGCTGCCCATGCTTCGAGACGCTCGCGACGCTCGCTCCTCAGCATGAGGTTGTTGTGTTTCAACAAGTTAACCTCATCCTGAGGAGGTCACGAAGTGGCCGTCTCGAAGGATGGGCAACAGTACTGATTCATGATTCCAGGTACTAGCTCTTCTCTTCAAGGGTGCAGGTGATGGTGCAGACCACGCCGTGGGGCAGAAAATCGACGGTAGCCTCGCCGCCGAGCTGGTCGCGGGCGCTGCGCTCGATCAGCCGCGAACCGAAGCCGCGCCGCACCGGGGCGGTGACGTGGGGACCGCCGGATTCCGTCCAGATCAATCTCAATTGCGGTTTGACATCTTCCGTTATCACTTCCCAGTCCAGCACAACCTTGCCGGTGTCGTTCGACAGCGCGCCGTATTTGGCGGCATTGGTCGCGATCTCGTGCAGGATCATCGACAGCACCACCGCCAGCCGGGGCGACAGCGGCACGTTCGGTCCGGACATCCGCAGCCGCTCCGGCGCGCTGACCAGATAAGGCTGCAGCACGCGGCCGATGACGTCCTTGAGTTCCGAGCCCTCCCATTTTTCCTGGCTGAGGAGATTATGCGCTTCCGCCAGCGCGCCGAGCCGTCCCTCGAACTTCTCACGCTCGATCCGGCTGGCGCTGCGAAAGGTCTGCGTGGCGATCGACTGCAGGATCGCCAGCGTGTTCTTGACGCGATGGTTGAGCTCTTCGATCAGGAGGTCATGCAGCATCTCGCCGCGGGCGATCGCCGTCGCCATTCGCACCGCGAAGGCGAGGCCGATCAGCAGCAGCAGGCCGCCGATCACGCTGGTGATCGCGAGATTGCGCCACAACGGGCCGACCAGCGAGCTTTCCGCGATGCCGGCGGCCACCGTCCAGCCGGTGAGCGACGACCGTGCGAAGCTGGTGATCAGCGGCACGTTCTCCAGCGACACCGTCGACAAGGTGGCTTCGTCCGTGCGGAACATCGCGGCGTACAGCGAGGGCGAGGCGCGCTTGCCCAGCGTGTCCTGAGGATTTGGAATGCGCGCGAAATTGATGCCTTCGCGATCGAAGATCGAGATCGTCCAGTCCTGGTTCGGGCGCTGCTTTTCGATGATGCTCTGGAAAAGGCTGATCGGCGGGCTGAATGAAATGTCGAGGACGACTTCGCCCTCTTGAATGAGCGGCACCTCGACCGTCACGATCAATCGTTTCGTCGTCGCATCGATGAACAGGTTCGAGTATCGCGGGGTTCTGGTGGCGAATACGGTCTCGACGATCTCGCGGTTGTTGCGCGACGGCAGGCTTGCCGTGTCGCCTGTGACCGAGGAGAACAACTGACGACCCTCGCGGTCGGCCACCAGCACGACGCCGTCCTTGCCATACTGGTCGAGAAAGCCCGCGGCGATAGGGCGGAAACTGTCGAAATCGCGCTGGCGCAGCTCGGTGGTCAGCGACAGGACCTGGAGTCCGCCGGTCATACGCTGCATCTCGGCATCGAGCACGAGACGGATACTGCGCACGGTTTCGACCACGCGCTGGGTCGCGGCGCGGCGGTCCTGTTCGTAGTTATAGAAGACCAGACCTACCGCGAAAACGATCAGCGGCAGCGTGGTTCCCGCGACCAGCAGGACGAGACGCACTGGCAATGAGAATTTTGGCACGCGGGTCCTGGCTCATGGCATCTGGCGCGAAAGCGCCTGATGCTCCGGAGCATAAGAGATGCGCCTGAAACGCGCCAGCGGCAGCCGGGTTCCGCGGCGCCTTCGAGCGCCTGAGAATCCGGGATGCTCAGAGATTGCTGTCGGTGATGGCCGCATAGATCATGGTGCGCAGCTCGCGCCGGATTGGATAGGCGCTCGACGGCAGCACCTGGGTCATGAAAATGGCGATCAGTTCTTCGGCGGGATCGATCCAGAACGATGTCGTCGCGGCCCCGCCCCAGGAATACTCGCCGGCGCTGCCCGGTATCAATGTCTGCGCCGGATTCATCGTGACGGAAAAGCCGAGGCCGAAGCCGATGCCGTTATAGGCGGCCTCGGAGAACAGCGAGCGCGACATCGCCGGCAGGTCGCAGCCGCCGGGCAGATGGTTGGACGTCATCAGCGCCAGCGTCTTCGGGCCGAGCAGCCTGACGCCGCCGAGTTCGCCGCCACCCAGCAGCGCGCGGCAGAAGGTGAGATAGTCTGAGACGGTCGAGCACAGCCCGCCGCCGCCCGAGATGAACGACGGCGGGGACAGGAATGTACTCGTCGTGGGGTCGTCCTGCAGCGTCAGGCTGACCTTGAGATCGGTGCCCTGGGAGGTCATGCCGAGCTTCGCGTCGGCCGAATAGCAGGCCGCGAAACGATGCGCCTTGGCGGCGGGCACCGAGAAGTCGGTGTCGGTCATCCCGAGCGGATCGAAGATGCGCTCTTTCAAAAACTGTTCGAAGGGCATGCCACTGATCAGGCCGACGAGATAGCCGATCACATCGGTGGAGACCGAATAATTCCAGCCCGCGCCCGGGGAGAATTCCAGCGGAATCCTGGCCAGATCCTCGATCATCGACTGCAGCGTGCCCGATTTGACGACTTCGCCGATCTTCATCTCGCGGTAGGCGGCATCGACATTGGAGCGCTGCTGGAAGCCGTAGGTCAGTCCGGACGTATGCCGCAGCAGGTCGACGATCAGCATCGGCCGCGACGGCGGCCGGGTCAGGAAGGCCGGCGCGGTGCCGGCCTGGAAAACCCCGAGGTTCTTCCATTCCGGGATGTATTTGTGCACGGGCTCGTCGAGCGCGACGCGGCCTTCCTCGACCAGCATCATGAAGGCCACCGAGGTGATCGGCTTGGTCATGGAATAGATGCGGAAGATGGTGTCGTCCCTGACCGGCGCCTTGCGCTCGAGATCGGCAAAGCCCTGCACCGCGCTATGGACGACCTTGCCGCGGCGGTAGACCAGAAGCTGCGACCCCGGAAAGCGGCCGGCATCGATATAGCGCTGCTTCAGATGCGCATCGACGCGGTCGAGACCAGCCTTGGACATGCCGGCGGATTCGGGCGAGGCGGGGGGCGGGGCTAGCATCTGACATCTCCGGGGGCTGTCGCGGTCCGCCTTGATAGCCGAAAAGTGTGCCCTGTTCCAACGGCCGCCTGCTTACCCCGGGCGGCCGGCTGGTGTAGGCTTCGCTCGCAACGCGTGCCCGCCGCAGGACAGCCAAAATGCCCCAATTCAACGACACCGAACTGACCGCCGCCGTCATCAAGAGCTTTGAGGAGACGCCGGACCCGCGGGTCAAATTCCTGATGGAGGAACTGGTGAAGTCGCTGCACGACTACGTGCGCAAAACGGACCTGACCTTCGACGAATGGGGCTATGCGATCGATTTCCTGACCCGCACCGGCCAGAAATGCACCACGAGCCGGCAGGAGTTCATTCTGCTGTCCGACGTGCTCGGGGTGTCGATGCTGGTCGACGCCGTCAACCACAGGGAGCGCGAGGGCGCGACCGAGACCACGGTGCTGGGGCCGTTCTATGTCGGTGAACACAGACCGATGCCGCACGGCACCGACGTCTCTCCCAATCTGGAGGGCGAGCGGATGTTCGTGCAGAGCCGCGTCACTGACCTCAAGGGCAAGCCGCTGGCGGGCGTGCCGGTCGACATCTGGCACGCCGACGATGACGGCTTCTACGATTCGCAAAAGCCGGATTACGAGACGCAGGGCCCGTCATCGCGGGCGCGCTTCATCACCGACGCCGACGGCCGGTTCTTCTTCCGCACCATCCTGCCGTGCAGCTATCCGA
>JAUXWH010000269.1 GCA_030681365.1 Bradyrhizobium sp. | reverse complement strand
GGTGCTGTCGCACCGCGACGAGATCAACGAGCGCCTGCTGCGCGTGGTCGATGCCGCGGTCTCGCCCTGGGGAATGAAGGTCAACCGCATCGAGATCAAGGACATCGTGCCGCCCGCCGACCTGGTCGAGGCGATGGGACGCCAGATGAAGGCCGAGCGCGTCAAGCGCGCCGACATCCTGCAGGCCGAAGGCCAGCGCCAGTCGGAAATCCTTCGTGCCGAAGGCGCCAAGCAGGGCCAGATCCTGCAGGCGGAAGGCCGCCGCGAAGCCGCATTCCGCGACGCCGAAGCGCGCGAGCGTTCCGCCGAAGCCGAGGCCAAGGCGACGCAGATGGTCTCCGAAGCAATCGCCAAGGGCGACGTCGCGGCGCTGAACTATTTCATCGCCGACAAATACATCAAGGCGTTCGGGCAGCTCGCGGAATCGCCGAACCAGAAGATCGTCATGTTGCCGATCGAGGCGATGAGCATTCTGGGATCGCTGGCCGGCATCGGCGAGATCGCGAAAGCGACTTTTGGGGAAGGCGCGGTCGCCGCCCAGGCCGCGCGCCGCGGCTCGGTGCCGAGCAGCGGCCCGACCCCACCGGCGGTGCCGCCGCAACGGTGAGGTATTCGACGATGAGCGCGCTGGCGAATGCGATCTTCCCTCTCCCGCTTGCGGGGGAGGGGGCTCACTGCCGTGATGTTGATGAGAGCGGTAACGAGAAAGAATAGAGGGTCACACGATGACCGGGATATTTTACACGCTTGGCACCTGGAACTGGCTGATCTTCGGCTTCGTCCTGATGGCGCTGGAGCTGGCGGCGCCCGGCGTCTTCCTGTTCTGGCTCGGGCTGGCCGCCTTGCTGGTCGGGCTGCTGTCGTTCGCGATCGATCCGTCCTGGCAGACCCAGTTCCTGATGTTCGCGGTTTTCGCCGTCGCCGCGGTGCCGCTGTGGCGGCGGGTCGCGCGCAGCAACAGCGGCGTCAGCCGGAGCAATCCGTTTCTCAACAAGCGCACCGACGCGCTGGTCGGCCGGGTGTTCACGCTGGAAAAGCCGATCATCGACGGCTCCGGTACGGTCAAGATCGACGATACGATCTGGCGCGTCGCCGGGCCCGATGCGCCGGCCGGCAGCCGGGTCAGGATCGTGCAGGCCGACGGCGCCAGCCTGACGGTGGCGGCGGCCTGATCAATGTGTCTGCAGCTTGCTCCATCGCTCGGCGAAGCGGTACAGCGGCAGGAAATTCTCCGCCAGATCCTTTCCGAGGCCGGTGAGCCGGTAGCCGTCGCCGGCGACAAGTTCGACAAAGCCGGCCTCGCGGAGCTCGGACAGCCGGGCCTGCAGCACGGTCGGCGAAGCCTCGTCGCAGGCGCTGCGCAGCGCGCGCGAGGTCAGCGAGCGGTCGTCGCGCAGCTCCCAGATGATGCGCAGGCTCCAGCGCCGGCCCAGCAGGTCGAGCAGCGCCATGACCGGACGGCCGGAGCTAGAGCCGCGGACGGCGCGTTTCTTCATGGCAGAACCCTGTTTCGGCACCGGCGGCCCCCTTGCGGTTTGCTACAAATAATGTAGCGTATTGCTACGTTTATTGTAGCGATGGGAGTTGCCGATGTCACGCCTTGCGCCGCTTGAGCCGCCTTATGCGCCGCAGATCCGGGAGCAGTTCGACCGCATCATGCGCGGCGCGCCGCCGCTGGTCCTGTTCCGCACCATCGCGCGCAGCCAGCGCGCCTGGGAGAAATTTTCTGCCGGCGGGCTGCTCGACCGCGGCCCGCTGAGCCTGCGCGAGCGCGAAATCGTCATCGACCGCACCTGCGCGCGGACCGGGTGCGAATATGAATGGGGCGTCCATGTCGCGGCCTTCGCCGCCGCCGTCCGCCTCACCGACGAACAGATCCGCGCCACCGTGCTGGGCGAAGCCACCGATCCCTGCTGGTCCGCAGCCGAGCAGGCGCTGCTGTCGGCGGTCGACGCGCTGCATCTGCGCGCCACGCTTGATGATGCCGAATTCGCCGCGCTGTCGGCGCATTACGACGAAGCGCAGATCCTGGAGATCATGCTGCTGTGCGGCTTCTATCGCACGGTTTCGTATTTGGCCAACGGCCTGGCGCTGCCGCTGGAGGAGAGTGCGGCGCGGTTTCCGGTCTAGACTGGACCGTCATTACGAACCGTAGGGTGGGCAAAGGCGCGCGCTTCGCGCCGTGCCCACCATCTATCGCCGTGCAAGCCTTGGGAACGGTGGGCACGGCACAAGTGCGCCTTTTGCCCACCCTGCAAGGCGGCGACCCTTACGCCACACCGGCCCTCAGCACGTCGTGCACGTGCACGATGCCGACCGGCTTCCTGCCCTCGGCGACGATCAGCACCGTCACCGCGGGCTTCGACGAATTGATCGTCTCCAGCATTTCGGTGGCGAGCATGCCGGGCGCAATGGTGCGCGGATTCCGGGTCATGACCTCGTCGACCGAAGCGGTCATCAAATCGGGGCGCATGTGGCGGCGCAGATCGCCGTCGGTGATGATGCCGGCGATCTCGCCGCCGGCGTCGACGATGCAGACGCAGCCGAAGCCCTTGGTCGACATCTCCACCAGCGCATCCGACATCCTGGCGCCGAGCGTTTTGACCGGGATGGCGTCCCCGGTATGCATGATGTCGCGGACGAATTTCAGCATCGCGCCGAGCTTGCCGCCGGGATGGAAATTGGCGAATTCCAGCGCGGTAAAGCCGCGGCCCTCGAGCAGCGCGATGGCGAGCGCGTCGCCGATCGCCGCCTGCATCAGCGACGAGGTGGTCGGCGCCAGATTGTGCGGGCAGGCCTCGCGCGCCTTCGGCAGTTCCAGCACGATGCGTGCCGCCGCGCCGAGCGAGGAGGCGGCGCTGGAGGTGACCGCGATCATCGGAATCGCGAAGCGGCTGGAATAATTGACGAGGTTCTTCATCTCCGGCTGCTCGCCGGACCACGACAGCGCGATGATGACATCGTCCGGCGTGATCATGCCGAGATCGCCATGGCTGGCCTCGGCGGCGTGCACGAAGAAGGCCGGCGTGCCGGTGGAGGCCAGCGTCGCCGCGATCTTGCGCGCGACATGGCCCGACTTGCCGAGCCCGGTGACGATGACGCGGCCCCTTGCATTGCGGATCAGCTCGACGGCGGCGGTGAAGGCCGTCCCGAGCGATCCCTGCAAGGCCGCCGAAATCGCGGCGATGCCGCTGGCTTCCGTATCGAGCGTACGCAGCGCCGAGGCGACGGCGGCGCTCGCGGGGTCGGTGCCGGATGATTGTGCCATCAGCGGTTTCGAATGGGCCATGCGTGGTTCCGAAGGAGAGGGCTGTTCGCCCCGAACCCTTCCTTAGCATGCGCGGATCGGTGATGCGACGCAGGCCCCGGTTCTCAACGGGTCATTAACCATAATTGTTTTAACTCCATTAACGACGTTTCCGCGCCGGCGTTCGCGCCGGCCCGGAGCCCGTCGCCTAAGTAAATGAATTTGTTGGAGTATTCTTCATCGTGATGTCGGGTCCAGCCAAGGGCCGTCGCGGGCGCGTAACGGTTTTACGCGCGTTATTGCCATGCCTTGGGCTGACCCTCGCTCTCATGGCCTGCAATAGCAGGTCAAGCGCCGCCCAGACCCTGACCCCCGACCTGTTCCGCCCCGCCCGCGACAGCTTTGTATCGCCTCAGGATTCGCCGCTGCGCCGGACCGGAGAGCCCACCGATCGCACCAGCGATGCCGCCAATGACGCGCGGCTGCGCGCCAAGGACGAGCCTGCGAAATCGCGCATCGGCGCGATCCCCACCTACGGCCTTCCCGCCGCCAGCGGCGCATCCACCTCCGGCTACGACTCCCTCAACCGGACGAAGAAAAAAACAAAATACTATCCCGGCCAGGCTAGGCCCAAGCCGCCGCCGGGCCCCGGCAGCAAGCCGCCGCAGCCTTTGCCCGCCAACGGGCGGGTGCGGCTGTCGATCCCGCCGTCGGATTCCGCCAACAAGACGCCGATCGCGCCGGCGATGGCCGGCACGGTGGTCGGCCAGCCGCCGCGCAAGCGGCTGAAGGTCGACGATGATCCATTCGGCGCGGTCGGTGATTACGCCGGCAGCTTCCTGATCAAGTCCGCCGTCGAGCTGCGCGGCGGCTTCGACACCAATCCGCGCCGCACCGAGACGCCGAAGGGATCGGCGTTCTATGTGGTGGCGCCGGAATTCCTCGCGGTCTCCGAATGGCAGCGCCACGCCGTGGTCGCCGATCTGCGCGGCTCGTTCACCGGATACGGCAACACCTTTCCGCCGCCGACCGACGGCACCATCTCCTCGGCGCCGGTCGTGATCGACCGGCCGGATTTTGTCGGCCATATCGATGGCCGGCTCGACGTCAGCCGCGACTTCCGCCTGATGGGGCAGGGCCGGTTGCGCGTCGCCACCGACAATCCCGGTAGCCCGAACATCCAGGCCGGCCTGCAGCGCTATCCGATCTACACGACGCTCGGCGGCACCTTCGGCGTCGACCAGAATTTCAACCGCCTGCAACTGTCCGCCGGCCTCACCGCCGATCGTACCGTCTATACGGCCTCAAAACTCACCGACGGCACGTCGACCAGCAATGACGATCGCAACTACAACCAGTTCGGCGGTCTCGGACGTGTCAGCTACGATCTGATTCCGGGCCTGAAACCGTTCGGCGAGATCGACGGCAACGTCCGCTCGCATGACCTGCTGGCCGACCGCAACGGCTATCAGCGCAATTCCAGCGGCGGATCGGTGCGCGCCGGCACCAGCTTCGAATTCTCGCGTATCCTGACCGGCGAGCTTGCGGTCGGCTGGGCGGCGCGCACCTATGAGGATCCGCGGCTGCTGCCGCTGCAGGGTCTGCTGACCTCGGCCTCGCTGGTGTGGGTGGCGACGCCGCTGACGACCGCGAAATTCTTCGCCACCACCTCGATCGACGAGACCACCGTGCCCGGCGTCTCCGGGGTGCTGACCAACACCTACACTGTGGAAGTCGATCACGATTTCCGCCGCTGGCTGACCGCGATCGGAAAATTCACCTGGGGCACCCAGGACTACCAGGGCGACGCGCGCTTCGACCGCTTCTATTCGCTCTCCGGCGACCTGATCTACAAGCTGAACCGCAACATCTGGCTCAAGGGCACGCTGCGCCGCGACTGGCTCGACTCCAACATCGTCGGCAACAGCACCAATTCGACGGTGGTGATGCTGGGCGTGAGGTTGCAGCATTAAAGTGCTTTCCAACCTCAGTCGTAAGGTTGGTTTCTCGACGGGTCCGCGACCAGAAATTATTGTGATAACTCGATGCGCGCCGCAGGCTCTCTGACGTAACGCTCAATCGCTTGGGTCAAGAGAGACAAATCCATTCGATATTGAGTCGTCGCAACCACAACGTCGGCTCCAGACAGGAGCGCATTGCGGGCCAATCCCTTCAGAGCCCGTGTCTTGCGCTCGAGTGGCGTGACTTCGATCGCATCCGGTCGATCCAGTTGCAATAATAGAACAGCGTTGCCGTTGATCTCTCCGGCCGCCACACCACTTATATTTTCCCACCTGACCAGGTAAGAAAATCCACGTTCGCCGAAAGTGATGCCGTGCGGGTCGAACTGCAGGTAATGTGCCGGGAGCCATCCCAAGCCCAATCCGATCAGAATGTAACACCCCAAACCAAGGAAGCCTGACATCACGCCGCGGATGATAACGCCGTATGACCATCCAAATACGATCGTGGTGATGCCGGCCACGACAAGACATACGCCAATCGTCATCAGGATTCCGCTGGAAGGTCTGATAGGTACACCTCCGATGATTTCAACGCGATCAGGGGCAGGCTGAACTGGCCGCAGCTTGCGCACGATAGGGATGCCGCCGATGACTGCGCCTGATCCAAAAACGGCAATCGTTACGATTGCAACGTTGAAATCGGAATCAAGCAAATTAGTCCGACGAGCACGAATGCCAAGCAACCTAAAAACGGGAACCACATCGTCTGTGTCTCGTTGCTTACCCAGACGCGCATCGCCGACAGCTATTTCAGACGTTATCACGCCTTAGCGATCCACTATACCTCAGCGTGTCGTCGCGATCGTCGAGAGCCTTCGATCCCCATGTGCCGAAAGCGAGATTAGCCCGTTTCGACCACAAGGGGAGGGCATCGTCGCATCAAAACAAAAACCCCGGCACGAGGCCGGGGTTCTGAAATCGTCAGGCTGGCAGTCGTCCATCACGGACACGGATGGCGATAGCCGTCGTTCCCCAAATAGGTCATGCTCTGGGGATCGTAGGACCGGAAGCGCTGCATGCAGTAGCCGATCGCATCGCGCCGCTGCTGCTCGGCAGCACTCGCTGCGATCGCGCCGCCGATGACGGCCGCGCCGATGCCGAGGCCGATCCCGAGGCCGACATTGCCGCCGCCACCCCTTCCACGTCCGCCGCCCCGGCCACGTCCGCCGCCCCGTCCCCGGCCACGTTGCGCATAGGCCGAGGAAACGCCCATGGCGCCGGTCGTGGCAACCACGCCGAACGCGTATAGCGACACAAGAACGCCCGCCGCCAGCATGCGGGTGACGAGCTTGCGCGCGCCCGATTTCTGAATTGCCATATCGTTCCTTTCAGGTTGGGTTGACACGGTGCCGTGCCACGAAAACATCGGCGTTGATCTGGATCAAGCGATATCTCGCGCGGAGCACCCTGACTTCGCTTTGCGGCGTCGATTTGGCCGGAAACAGCTCCGATGGACCCGACTTCAGGCTCCCAGGAGGCTTCGCCACCCCCGCCGCGACGCGGCGACGCACCCGCCGGTCTTGAACAGACGCCGGGACAATCTACCTGATTCGCGTATGCCGCCGCGTCCTGCGCCGGCATCAGGGAGACCACGATGAACTATCTTCGAACCGCGATCCTGCTGGCGGGTCTTACCGCCCTGTTCATGGGCGTCGGTTATCTGATCGGCGGCGCCGGCGGCGCGACCATCGCGCTGCTGATCGCGGCCGCTACCAACCTGTTCGCCTACTGGAATTCGGACCGCATGGTGCTGTCGATGTACGACGCCCATGAGGTCGATGCGCGCAGCGCGCCCGAACTCGTCAGCATGGTGGCCACGCTGGCCGGCCGTGCCGGGCTGCCGATGCCGCGCGTGTTCCTGATGGACAATCCGCAACCCAATGCGTTCGCCACCGGCCGCAACCCGGAGAACGCCGCCGTCGCCGTGACCACCGGGCTGGTGCAGTCGCTCAGCCGCGAGGAGCTTGCCGGCGTGATCGCCCATGAACTCGCGCATATCAGGAACCACGACACGCTGCTGATGACCATCACTGCGTCGATCGCCGGCGCGATCTCGATGCTGGCGCAGTTCGGCATGTTCTTCGGCGGCAGCCGCGACAACAACAACGGCCCCGGCATCATCGGTTCGATCGCCATGATGATCCTGGCGCCGCTCGGCGCCATGCTGGTGCAGATGGCGATCAGCCGCACCCGCGAATACGCCGCCGACGATCTCGGCGGGCGCATCGTCGGCCAGCCGATGGCTCTGGCGTCGGCGCTGGCCAAGATCTCGAACGCCGCGCACGTGATTCCGAACGAGGAGGCCGAACGCAATCCGGCGACGGCGCACATGTTCATCATCAACCCGCTGTCGGGCCGCGGCATGGACAATCTGTTCTCAACCCACCCGTCGACCGAGAACCGGATCGCCGAGCTGCAGCGCCTCGCTGCGGAACTCGGATCCGGGCCAGGCATGGCGCCGCCGGCACGTCAGGCGCCATCGCCTCGGCGCGGCCCCTGGAACGCCCCCCGCGGCAGCGGCGCGGCGCGGCGCGGGCCCTGGGGCTAATGGCGTCCCTAGCCAGCTAAACCGTGCCGCGCCGTCATGGCCGGGCTTCGTCCCGGCCATGACGCAATTGCCGTGCGGAGGCGATCGAACTTTTCCCGCCCTCGCGCATTGATCATTTGCCGCCAGTTTTCTGGCCACTCGATTTCTCCCTCAGAACCTGTTCCCGCGGCATGCCTGGCGGACTCCTGTCGAGCGATCCTCTCGATCGCCCGCGCCAACGCTCACGAAAGCTGTAAAACACCATGGCAATGCAGGCACAGGGCGGTACGGCGAACGCGAGTCCGGCTGCACAGGCCGAGATGCGGCCGCCTGAGAAATCAGGCTTGCCGGACTGGGACGCCGCGCATCTTCGCCTCGCCATCGCGGCGGCCGGAGTAGCCTTGTGGTCGTGGAATGTCGATACCAACCGTTTCACGATGGACGAGCGCGCCTTTCAGCTATGGGGGGTGCCGATCAGCGACTATGTGTCGTTCGATGATCTCTCGGCCCACATTCATCCGGCGGATCGCGACCGCGTCAAGGCGGCGTTCGCCGCGACTCGCGCCATCGTTGGCGCCTATGAAATCGATTTCCGCATCATGGTAGGTGACGAGGTGCGCTGGATATCGGCGCGCGGGCAGGGCGACGATGCCGGCATCGTCGGCAGCATCATGTATGGCATCTTCATCGACGTCACCGGCCGCAAGCAGGCCGAGGAAGGCCACGAGCTGCTGGCGGGCGAAATGAGCCACCGGGTCAAGAATCTGCTGGCGATCGCGACCGGATTGACGGCGATCACCTCGCGCTCCGCCAAGACCACGGCGGATATGGCGCAGGAACTCACAAATCGGCTGACCGCGCTCGGCCGGGCCCACGACCTGGTTCGTCCGCTTCCGGGCCAGGGCGGCAAGGCCGCCCTGCTCGGCGACCTCTTCACCGTATTGCTGGCGCCCTATGACGACATGGGAGCGTTCAGCGGCCGCGTTCGCGTCTCGGTGCCGCGCATGGGCGTCGGCGAACAGGCGGCGACGACACTGGCGCTGGTGGTGCATGAGCTTGCCACCAACTCCCTCAAATACGGTGCGCTGTCATCCCAGGAGGGTGTACTCGACATTTCCTGCGCTCCGCATGACACCGAGGTAACGGTGGTCTGGACCGAGCGCGGCGGCCCGCCGGTGCAGGCTCTCACCGGCGATGGCGGCTACGGCAGCAAGATGCTCAACCGCGGCATGACCGTCCAGCTCGGCGGATCGATCAGCTGCGACTGGAATCCGGAAGGCGTTATCGTCACGCTGAAGATGACCAAGGACCGGCTGGCGAAGTAGCGGGTGGCTTGGTCATACCCCGGGAAATCGGGTATCCAGTACGCTGCGGCTTCTCGGCCCTGTCGCTGACGGCTCTGGAATACCGGGTCCCCGGCCGGAGCCTGTCATCGGGCTCGCCAAGGCGAGACCCGGTGGCGGGGGAGACAGCTGAGTTTGCCGAAGAACTCACCTCGGCAGGTTGGTTGTCCCCATCAGGAACTGATCGATCGAGCGGGCGCAGAGCCGGCCTTCGCGGATCGCCCAGACCACCAG
Organism: Bradyrhizobium sp.; assembly: GCA_030681365.1. Taxonomy (GTDB): domain Bacteria; phylum Pseudomonadota; class Alphaproteobacteria; order Rhizobiales; family Xanthobacteraceae; genus Bradyrhizobium. The sequence goes on along the minus strand of JAUXWH010000269.1, from coordinate 3,271 downwards.
CGATTGCCCGCGCCGCATGTCGCCGGCGGAGAACACGTTCGGCCGCGAGGTCAGGTAGTCCGAAGTGTTGGCGCGGACGTTGCCGCGCGGATCGAGGTCGACGGCGAGGGTCTTGAGCAGGCCTTCATGCACAGGGTGGACAAAACCCATCGCCAGCAGCACCAGTTGCGCGTCGAGTTCGAATTCGCTGCCGGGGACCGGCTTGAACTTGTCGTCGACATGCACGCAATGCAGTTTCGCGACCTGGCCGTTTTCGCCGGAAAACTTCTGCGTCAGCACCGCAAAATCACGTCTGGCGCCTTCGGCCTGGCTCGACGACGTTCGCATCTTCATCGGCCAGTTCGGCCAGGTCACGCCCTTGTTCTCATGCTCCGGCGGCGCCGGCATGATCTCGATCTGCGTCACGGACTTCGCACCTTGCCGGAACGAGGTGCCGATGCAGTCCGAGCCGGTGTCGCCGCCGCCGATCACGACGACGTCCTTGCCGGTGGCGAGGATCTCCTGTCCGTTGCCGAGCGGCTCGTTGGAGACCCGGCGGTTCTGCTGCGGCAGGAAATCCATCGCGAAGTGAATCCCGCCAAGTTCGCGGCCGGGGATCGGCAGATCGCGCGCGGCTTCGGCGCCGCCGGTCAGCGCCATCGCGTCATATTCGGTGAGCAGGGTTTGCGGATCGAGCGCTCCCGGCGCGTTGCCGCCGACCGGGCTATTGTAGTGAAACACCACGCCCTCGGCCTCCATCTGCGCGATGCGGCGGTCGATGACGTGCTTCTCCATCTTGAAATCGGGAATGCCGTAACGCAGCAATCCGCCGGCCTTGGCGAATTTCTCGTAGACATGCACCTCGTGCCCGGCGCGCGCCAGCTGCTGCGCGCAGGCGAGCCCGGCGGGGCCGGAGCCGACAACGGCGATCTTCTTGCCGGTCTTGTTCGGAGCTACTTCCGGCGGCAGCCAGCCATTATCCCAGGCGCGGTCGACGATGGCGCATTCGATGGTCTTGATGGTGACCGGGTTGTCGTCGATGTTGAGCGTGCAGGAGGCTTCGCACGGCGCCGGGCAGATGCGGCCGGTGAACTCGGGGAAGTTATTGGTCGAGTGCAGGTTGCGCGAGGCTTCCTGCCAGTTGTTCTGGTAGACCAGATCGTTGAAGTCTGGAATCTGGTTGTTGACCGGGCAGCCCGGCGTCCCCGGCGCCACCGAGCCGGTGCCGTGGCAATAGGGAATGCCGCAATTCATGCAGCGCGCCGCCTGGTCGCGGGTTTCCTTCTCGCTCAGCGGAATAACGAATTCGTTGTAGTGCTTCAAGCGCTCGGCGACCGGCGCGTATTTGCGGTCGTGGCGATCGATTTCGAGAAAACCTGTAATCTTGCCCATTTAACCAGACGCCCCTGAACCCTTGCTCCGTCATTCCGGGATGCGCCTCAGGCGCAGACCCGGAATTTGGATGTTACGTTTGCGAGATTCCGGGTTCGCGCTTCGCGCGCCCCGGAATGACGCTTGGTGATATCTAAGCCCCGATCGCGATCTTCGGCTCGGCGTCGGCGTTCGCCTTCAATTCCTTCAGCGCGCGGCGGTATTCCACCGGCATCACCTTGCGGAATTTCGGCAGATACGTCTTCCAGTTCGCCAGAATCTCGGCGGCACGCTTCGAGTCCGTCAGCTTGGCATGGCGCGTGATCAGGACGTGCAGACGCTCGATGTCGGATTCCAGCAGGTTGGCAAACACGTCCACCCGTCCGTGCGCCTCGAGATCCCCGGACTGGTGATACGTGTTCTCGTTGATCATCTCTTCCGAGAGCACCGGCTCAAGCTCGACCATCGCCATGTTGCAGAGTTTTGCGAAATCGCCGGCCTCGTCCAGCACGTAGGCGACGCCGCCCGACATACCCGCCGCGAAATTGCGCCCGGTCTTGCCGAGCACCACGACGATGCCGCCGGTCATGTATTCGCAGCAATGATCGCCGGCGCCCTCGACCACCGCGACCGCGCCGGAGTTACGCACGGCGAAACGCTCGCCGGCGATGCCGCGGAAATAGCACTCGCCCTCGATCGCGCCGTACATCACGGTGTTGCCGACGATGATGGACTCTTCCGGCACGATGCCGGAATCGCGCGGCGGCTTGATGATGATGCGGCCGCCCGACAGGCCCTTGCCGACATAGTCGTTGCCTTCGCCTTCCAGAGTGAAGGTGACGCCACGCGTCAACCAGGCGCCAAAGGCCTGGCCCGAGGTGCCCTTGAAGCTCACCTGGATGGTGTCGTGCGGCAGGCCGGCATGGCCGTAGATCTTTGCCACGGTGCCCGACAGCATCGCGCCGGCGCTGCGGTCGGTGTTGTTGATCTCGGCCTCGATCTTGACAGGCGCGCCGCGGTCGAGCGCGGGCCGCGCCTTCTCGATCAGGGTGCGGTCGAGCACGGCTTCCAGATGATGGTTCTGGTTCTGCGAATGATAGATCTTCTGGCCCGGCAGTTCCTGCTGGCGCACGAACAGCCTGGAGAAGTCGAGACCCTTTGCCTTCCAGTGCGCCACCAGCGTGGACTGGTCGAGCATCTGGGTCTGGCCCACCATCTCGTTAAAGCTGCGGTAGCCGAGCGCTGCCATGATTTCACGGACTTCCTCGGCGACGAAGAAGAAGTAGTTGATGACGTGCTCGGGCTGGCCGGTGAACCGCTTGCGCAGCACCGGATCCTGGGTCGCGACGCCGACCGGGCAGGTGTTGAGATGGCACTTGCGCATCATGATGCAGCCGGCCGCGATCAGGGGCGCGGTGGCGAAGCCGAATTCGTCGGCGCCGAGCAGTGCGCCGATCACGACGTCGCGTCCGGTGCGGAAGCCGCCGTCGACCTGCACCACGATGCGGCTGCGCAGCCGCTCGCGCACCAGGGTCTGGTGGGTTTCGGCAAGCCCGATCTCCCAGGGGCTGCCGGCGTGCTTGATCGAGGTGAGGGGGGACGCGCCGGTGCCGCCCTCGAAGCCGGCGATGGTGACATGGTCGGCGCGCGCCTTGGCAACGCCGGCGGCCACGGTGCCGACGCCGATTTCGGAGACGAGTTTGACGGAGACCTGGCCGTCGGGGTTGACGTTCTTCAGGTCGTAAATGAGCTGCGCCAGATCCTCGATCGAATAGATGTCGTGGTGCGGCGGCGGCGAAATCAGGCCGACGCCGGGGGTCGAATGCCGCACGCGCGCGATGGTGGCGTCGACCTTGTGGCCCGGCAACTGGCCGCCTTCGCCGGGCTTGGCGCCCTGCGCCATCTTGATCTGCATCATGTC
>JAUXWH010000268.1 GCA_030681365.1 Bradyrhizobium sp. | reverse complement strand
GTAACCGCCAGACGAGTTTTAGAAAAATCGTCGCCGGGGTGGACTGCCTCCGGTCGGGCTTAAGCCCTCCCTTCGTCAGCCCACCCCGGCGCAGTCTCACCCTGATTGACGCTGTGTCTCTCCTTGATTGTCGCGCCGCAGACTGCACAACTCGCCGATATCGGCAGCCGGCCCAGCTTGGTCCGGTCATTCTTCAGGCATCCAAGTGTTGCCTATATTACTGACTGCTGAGTAACGTACTGTGGCGCGGCTGCCCTGATTATTCACACGGATGCTCCCTGCGCAGCCAGATCCAGCCCATAGATCCGGCAAGCATTATCGAAGAACAGCGCTCGCTTCTCATCGGCCGAGGCGCCGGCGGTGAGGCGCTTGAAGGCGTTCCACAGCACCCGCCAGCTGCAGGTACCCTTGTCGACCGGGAAGTTGCTCTCGAACATGGCGCGCCTGACGCCGAACGCATCAAGGCAGAGCTCGACATAGGGGCGCCAGGCCTCGGCGAGCTGCTGGGAGTTGGGCGGTCGCGTTCGGGTCGGGAAATCGAAACCCAGCACGTGCATGCCCATGCCGCCCAGCTTGACCTGGACGTTCGGGCAGCGCGCCAGCGCGCGCATCGATTTGCTCCAATCGGCGAAGACGTCGTCGCGCCTGCCGGCATAGGGCCCGAAAGTGGCAGGACCGCCAATGTGGTCGCAAATGATCGTGGTGTCGGGGAAGGCTCGCGCGAGATCTATCAGGTCGCCGAGTTGCGTGTGCAGCAGCCAGGCGTCGAAGGTGAGGCCGAGCGGTGCCAACGCGGCGAAACCCTTGCGGAACTCCGGATCGAGCAGCAGCCCAGGCGGTGGGTTGGCGCTGGTGGCGCGCAGGCCGTCCTTGTGCCAGGCGGCGACGTTGCGGATACCGCGGAAACGCCCGCCGGCGGCGGCGACATGTGCCTCCAGCGCGGCGCCGGCGCGGTCACCGAAACGAAGGTCGACGTTGCCGATGATGCCGGCACAGGCTCGGGCCGGACCGTAGAGGCCGCTGGCGCTCATCGCCGCCACGCCATTGACGAACTCGGTCTCGCCCAGGGACCTGCGTTCGTCAGGTCCGTAGGGGCGGTAGAAGACGCGGCACTCGACGAACAGCGAGGCAACGAGGCGGTGCCCGGTGGCAATGTCGGTGAGGAACTCGGGCAGCATGTAGTTGTGGCCCGGCATGTCCATCAGGTGATGGTGAGGATCGACGATCGGCAGGTCGGGCTCGAGCACCGGTTCGTCCTCGTGCAGGGCGAGCCACTCGGGGCGCACCTTCAGGAAGGCGTCGGGAATTTTGCCTGCGGCATCGCTCATGGCGCGGTCCTCATCGGGCGGTGTCAGGGGCGGCGGTCGAAGCTGGGGGCCCGAAGGCGCCCTCGGCGGCGAGCGCGGCGCAGCGGGCGTCGTCGTAGCCCAGCAGCCCGGCGAGCACCGCACGCGCGTGCTGACCGAGGGCCGGCGCCGGCACGGGTGCGACGGTCGGGGTGTGCGAGAAGCGGAACGGCGGGCCGATGTTGGGCACGCTGCCGGCGGTTTCGTGCGGCACGGAACGGGCGAGACCGCGCGCCTGCATCTCGGGGCTGGCGAAGGCCTCGGCCAGAGTGCGCACCGGGCCGGCCGGAACGTTGGCCGCCTGCAGGCGCGCCATCCATTCGTCGCGCGGACGGCTCGCGAAAGCTGCACCGAGCGCCTCGAACAGGGCCGGGCGGTTGGCGGCGCGGCCACGGTTGGTGGCGAAGCGCGGATCGTCGGCAAGGTCAGGCCGGCCCAGGACGTCGACGACGAGGCGGCGGTAGAGCCGGTCGTTGACGCAGCACAGGTAGAATGGCCCGTCGCTTGCTTCGAACAGGCCGACGGGCGCGGCGCCGGGCGGTGCCTGGCCGAAGCGGCCGGGCACTCCGCCGTCGATCAGGTGGGACATTCCGTACAGCGCGCCGAGATTGGCCGCGGTGTCGAACAGCGCCACCTCGACATGCTGGCCCCGCCCGGTGTGCTGGCGGGCGAGCAGGCCGGCGAGCACTGCGTTGCAGGCCATCATGCCGGTCGAGACGTCGACCACCGGCGGGCCGACACGTACCGGCGGCCCTTCGGCAAAGCCATTGAGGGACATCAGGCCGCTTTCGGCCTGCACGACCGGGTCGTAGCCCGAGCGTCGGGCGACGGCGCCGGTGCGGCCGTAGGCCGAGACCGAGCAGTAGACGAGGCGCGGATTGATCCTGGCCACCGCGTCGTAGTCCAGCCCGAGCCGCTCCATGACGCCGGGGGTGAAATTCTCGACCAGAACGTCGGCACGACGCACCAGGTCGAGGGCGACCGCGTGGCCGGCCGGCGTGGCGAGATCGAGGACGAGGCTCTGCTTGCCGCGGTTCAGCGCGAGGAAGGCCGCGGTCAGGCCGCCGATCGAGGCCTGGCTGGCGTGGCGCATGTCGTCGCCGTCGGGATGCTCGATCTTGACCACCCGGGCGCCGAGGTCGGCGAGCAACTGGGTACAGACCGGGCCGGCCAGTACGCGCGTGAAATCGGCAATCAGGGCGCCGTCGAGCGCCGTCGGTGCGCCGGTCGGACGCGCCTCGTGCGGCGGCAGCTCAGGGCGTCCTGCGGGACTTCTGTCCATTGTCGTCAGCCTCTGACGCCTCGCACTAGGCGGCCGGGCAGCGCGCCGGTCGGCCGGTCGTCGCGTTGCGTCACGATGCCGGAGACGATGGTGGCGCGATAGCCGGTGGCGTCCTGTAGCAGGCGGCGGCCACCAGCCGGCAAATCGTAGGCGACGCGCGGAGCAGCGAGCTGCAAGCGGTCGTAGTCGATGATGTTGAGGTCCGCCTTGTAGCCGGGCGCTATCAGGCCGCGATCGGCGAGGCCGACGGCGAGGGCGTTGTCACGGCTGAGCGCCTTGACCATCTCCGCCACCGGGAAGCGGCGTCCGTGGCGGCGGTCGCGCGTCCAGTGGGCGAGCATGAAGGTGGGCAGGCTGGCGTCACAGATGAAGCCGTAATGCGCGCCGCCGTCGCCCAGGCTCACCAGGCTGTCGCGATGGCCGAGCATCTCGGCGCAGGCGTCGAGGTTGCCGGCCGCGTAGTTGAGCAGCGGGCGATAGAAGGTCGCCTTGCCGTCGCGCTCGAGCAGCAGCTCATAGGCGAACTCGGCGGGATCGCGGCCGGCGGCGCGCGCGCGGCCAGCGATGCTGTCGGACGCCGGCGGCTCGTAGTCGGGCGGATCGGCGAGCGGATAGAGGCGCTCGAAGTTGAACAGGCGGTCCTGTTGTGCACGATCGGCCGGCGCCTCGGCCAGCAGCCGCGCCTTGAACGCGGGATTGCGCAGGGCGGCGACCTTGGCAGTGAGCGGCAGGTCGGCGATCTCGGCCCAGCTCGGATGGCTGCTGAAGGGATTGAGCGAGAGCTCGAGACCGTAGACCAGGCCGACGGCGCGGCCGCAGACCTGCGCCTTAATCTGGAGGCCGGAATCGACGGCGCCTTCGATGAGCTCCAGCGCGTGGCGCCACTTGTCGGGGGCGCGATCGGCTTGACCGAGCGAGATGGAGAGCGGCCGGCCGGAACGGCGGGCGAGCCCGCTCAGCATGGCGAACTCGGCGTCGTCGGAGGGATGGTCGGTGACGACCTGCAGCACGCCGCGACCGGTTCGGCCGATCTCCTCGGCGATGGCGACGAGTTCGGGCTCCTCCGCATGCATAGTGGGCGTCGGCTGGCCGTCGCTGCTGCGGTGGGCGAGAGTCCGCGAGGTCGAGAAGCCGAGCGCGCCGGCCTGCACGCCTTCAGCGGCGAGACGCGCCATCGCGGCGGCGTCCGCATCGGTGGCGGGTTCGCGGTCGGCGGCGCGTTTGCCCATGACGTAGATGCGCAGCGCGGCGTGTGGCACCTGGGTGCCAAGGTCGATGTCGAACTGCCGCTTCGACAGCGCGTCGAGGTAGTCCGGGAAGGATTCCCAGCCCCAGGGCAGGCCTTCCTCGAGGACGACGCCGGGGATGTCCTCGACGCCCTCCATCAAACGCACGAGCATGTCGCGCTCGCCGGGCCGGCAGGGCGCAAACCCGACGCCGCAATTGCCCATGATCGCCGTGGTGACGCCGTGCGACGACGAGGGCGCGATACGGCTGCTCCAGGTCGCCTGACCATCGTAGTGGGTGTGGATGTCGACGAAGCCTGGTGTCACCAGCAGGCCCCTGGCGTCGATCTCCTCGTCAGCGCGGTCGGTGACCTGTCCCACTTCGACGATGCGGCCATCCTCGATCGCGACGTCGGCGCTGTACGGGGCATTGCCTGTGCCATCGACGACGGTGCCGCCGCGAATGATCTGCCTTGCCATCATGTCCTCCCTTTTCTCCTCGTCCGGAACACTGCGGGGCGTGCGGTGGCGGTTCAACCGATTTCGCAGAATGTGTCAAATCCATTCACATATGTGAATGCGCATGGTTGGGTTGCGATTGCACTGCTTGTTGTGCTTACTCAAAACTCCAAAAGGTCGACAAAGCATAGAGTTTTTCGCGCCACAGCCATACCGTCGTGAGCATGCTCACGCTTCTGTCCGCCCTCGGTTCCCTGCTCTCGTTCCGGCTACGCAGCCGCGCCTCGCTGGAGCTCGAACTCGTCGCCCTGCGACATCAGTTGCGTCCTCCACCGGCAACGCCCTGGCCGGCCTCGGCTCTTCTCCGCCGATCGGTTGCTCTGGCTATGGCTTAACCGGATCTGGCCGCAGATCCTCGATGCCATGGTGTTGGTCAAACCAGCAACCGTGATCGGCTGGCATCATAAAAGCTTCCGCCTCTACTGGCGGCGGCGGTCACGCCACCTGGGACGGCCCAGGACGAGCCGCGAGATCCGTGATCTGATCCGCAAGATGAGCCAGGAAAATCCGCTTTGGGGCGCCCCCCGCATCCACGGCGAGCTGCTCAAGCTCGGCTTAGCCGTGAGCCAGGCCCATGGTCGGCAGATACCTGCCGTGGCGGCCCAAGGCCCCCTCCCTGACCTGGCGCTCGTTCCTGCAAAATCACATGCATGATACCGCCGCTGTCGACATGTTCGTAGTCGCAACGGCCAGATTTCAGCTGCTCTACGCTCTGGTCGTCCTCGGGCACGAGCGCAGAAAAGCCATCCATTTCAATGTCACCCCAAACCCGACACAAGGCTGGCTGGCCCGCTAGGTCACCGAGGCCTTTCCCTGGGACACCGCGCCTCGCTTCCTGCTGCGAGACCGCGACGCGTCATATGGTCAGACCTTCCGCGATCGCGTCCACGCGATGGCCATCGAGGAAGTCATCACAGCGCCGTGATCGCCGTGGCAGAACGCCTATGTCGAGCGCATTATCGTCTTCGATGAACGTCATCTGCGCCGTGTGCTGTCGGCGTATTTCGAGTATCGCCACCGAAGCCGCACGCATCTCTCGCTCGACAAGGATTGCCCCGAGCCTCGGCCTCTACAGCCGCCCTCTGCAGGTATCGTTGTTGCATTCCCACAGCTCGGCGGTCTGCACCATCGCTACGAACGTCGCGCTGCCTGAACTGTTGCCGGCGACTTCCCCTGCGCAGCCATTTCGACGCGGACAGCTATCGCGGCCCACAGTTGCCTTGCGCGGAAGCCGCGGTGCCCCGAACCATTGCATGGTGCCAGATCGCAGCAGCGGCGAACGCTCTGTTCGAATAATCGAGAATCTTCTGCCGAAGTCTTCGTCGAAAAACCAGCTCCTTGGCCGAATGGAATTTTGCGCAAATACAGGTGGCCACCCACATTTGCGGCGCTGGGTGCCGATGATGAGCGACGCGTTCGACGTCGGATAGACGCTACTCCGCTACCCGATCGTGCATCACATGGTCGGCGCGCGTGGGATAGATGATGCGCTCGGCAAAGCGGTACATATCCTCGATCTCGGCCTCCGCGCGATACGCAGGCTGCGTCCCCTTGCGGGCAGCGAGCTGCTCGCCCTCGATCACGCGGCGCACCTCGGCGGTGAAAGTGTTCAGCCGGTGGTACGCCTCCGAGATGTTGCGGCCAAGCGCGGTGAGACCGTGGCCAACCAACACGACGAGGTTTGTGTTCGCGATGAAACCCGCGACAGAGGAGACATCGGCCTCGACGTCGACATGCGCGGGCACGAAATGCACAGGCTTGCCCAGCACGAAGGGCGGGTCGAGCGACAGCACCTTGAACTCCGGCAACGTGCCCGAGCTGTACAGCGCGAGTGTCGCATCGTCATGCACATGGATGGTGGCGTTGATGTCGGGCCGCAGGCGCAGAATCTCGCGGCTGAGATTGTGACCGATCGAGGTCATGCGCTCGCCCCACACAATCGTGCTGGAAGGCACGTCAGTGATGACAATGTTGCCCGCGTCCATCTCTTCGAGAGAGATCTCGGCGTGCTTGGTGTAGGCAAGCCCGTGCGGACGATCCGGATGCGGCGCGCGCATCACGATGTTGCCCAGCGTGTTGTGCACATAGCCGCGGGCCGCCACGAGATGGGCGTAGCGGATGAACTGCCGGCCGATGGCAGGATCGAAGACGATGGGTGCAGACATGACATTTCCTCCCGGCACGCAGTCTATCAGCCGAGCGGCAGCGGCGTCCCGCAAGGTCAGTATTGTCCTTCCTGTACTTGCCGAAAACGTCATCCGTGCTGAATTGGCTGTCCCTATGAGAACTAGATCCGGCAATATTCGTGGTGAAGTCCGCCGAGAATCGGCCGCGCTGCAAGTTAGCCGCCTACTTGGAAGGGCGGCTGAAGCACGGGCTATTGCTCGCGCTTGAGGTGCAGATTGTGAGCGGCGACGGCACAGCAGGCAAAATGAAGGAGCTCACTTTCGCCGGCAACTTCACCGCATTCGTCGCCGGTCCTGCCGGGGAGTCGTCGATTGATGGCGTCCAGCGGGCCATCGGCCAGTTGAATGACAACAGCTACGCGGCGGATGTGGTGATTCTCAATCCGTCCAATCGTTTCCCTCAGGATAACGATGCGCCGGAAATCCTCCCTTCCTCAAGACGCTAAATCCGTAACTCTGGCCCTGACGCCGGACACGCATTAGTCATTTGTCGCTGACGACGCTCACGTGCCAGGCGTCGACGATCTCCGCCCCAGTCGCGGGCCACACCCCGACGTGCTCGAGAATCCGGTCGAGTATTGCGCCCAGCGCACGAATCCGATGCGGTTGCCCCATCAACCAGGGCGTAATCGTAAGCGTCAGGATCCGGCCGCTACCTGTTTGTGCTGCCTCGGCATACAACGTCTTGAAGGCGCGGAGGACCTGTTCGACGAACTCGCTCGTATCCATGTGCTGCTGGAATAGCAGGCGCAGATCGGACAGGTCCCAAGGAAGCGGCATTGCGGTCAGCTTTCCGCTCGCCGCGTTCACCAGGTAGGGCATGTCATCGTTGATCCAGTCAGTGACATAGTCGAGCCCCGCCTCCGCCACGAGGTCGAGCGTGCGCATCGACTCGGAATGGGCTGGCGAATGCCAGCCGCGGATCTTCGATTTGACGGCGCCACGCAAGGTGCCGACGGCCTCCTTCACGAGCGCCCGCTCATCGGCCTCACCTAGCCCACCGTGATGCAAGCGGCCCATGTCGAGCCCCGCGGCCGCGACCTCCCACTGGCTGGCGGCGATCTCGGTAGTGAGCGCGGGGTAGCGCGTGGCGACCGCCGCATTGAGCAGCGCCGTCGCGCGCAGGCCGCGCGCATCGAGGGTGCGCATGAGGCGGTAGATGCCCACCCGGTTGCCATAGTCGCGTTGTGTATAATCCCAATAGCTCGGATAGGGCCGGTCGACCCCGCCTGGCGCCACGAAAGGCTGGCGCGGCATATCCATCGGGAAGTGCGCGACATGGACGGCCACCCATAGCGCCACCCTCGCTTTGCCCGGCCACACGACGGGCCTGGCCTGCGGCAAGTTGCGATGGAGAAACCGGTCGTGGTCGAGGCCGCGCCGGCGCCAGGGATAGTCGAGGTAGTTGGGGATGCCGGGGCCGCTCATCGCCGGCCTCCCGGCGTTCCGGCCGCCAGCCATTTCGAGAAGGCATCGTAATAGTGCTCGGTGTACCAGGCAGCGATCTCGCGTCCCGTCGCCAGCCACACGCCGTCATGCACCACGATATGAGCGAGCGCCTCGTCGAGTGCGGAGATGCGCTGCGGCTGGCCTGTGAGATAGGGGTGGAGCGGCATGCACATCACCGTACCGCTCTCGGCGCCCTCGGCGTAGAGCTGGTCGAACTGCGCTTTGACGATGGCAGTGTAACGCTCGACCGGCGTGTTGCGGATCTGAAACAGAGGCACGTCGTTGACCTCGAGCGAATAGGGCACTGAGATCAAGCGGCCGTTGCGCACCTTGACCGGCATCGGCTGGTCGTCGTGCACCATGTCGAGTGTGTACTTAATGCCCTCCTCTGCCAGAACGTGCTGCGTCGTCTCGTCATTGGTGATGGCCGGCGTCAGCCAGCCGTCGAGCGACTGGCCGCTGTACTTCAGGATTGTCTCTCGGCTATCGGCGATCACCGCGCGCTGCTGGTCCTCCGACAGGTCGTAGAAGTAGCGCGTGTTGTAGGTGCCGTGGCTGAACAGCTCCCAGCCAAGCTCGCAACAGCGCTCGATGATCTCGGGATAGTGGTCGCAGACTGCAACGTTGAGCGAGACGCTGCCGCGCACGCCGTGCTTGGCCATGACGTCAGCCATGCGCCAGAAGCCCACACGGTTGCCGTAGTCGCGATGGGAATAGTTGAGCACGTCCGGTACGGGCCGCGGCCACGGTACCTTGCGTGGGTTGCTGGGCGGCTCGAGCTCGTAATGCTCGATATTGGGTGCCAGCCACACGGCGATGCGGGCGCCGCCCGGCCAGACGATGCGCGGGCGGCCGCTATAGGGTGCGTAGTCGTAGTGTCCAGGCTCGGCCAGCATCGCGTTTCCCCTCGGGTGTCGTCCGCCGGCCGGCCGTCGCCGGCCAATCAGGCGGCCAGGAATTCGTTCCACTTTTCGGCGTCGTACTCCAGGCTTTTCGCTCAGGTGTTTCAGAGGAAAACGCGCTCGGCGCGGTGGGCCAGCGCGCGCTCCTCGCTCACGAGCAGGAATAAGATAGAGCAGTCATTGATGACTTCAGTGGTGATGGCACTACTATTGCGCTAAAGCCTTGTGCATCGACCGTTGGCATGGATTGATCGCTTAGCGAAAGGAAGGCCGATGAATAGTCCGCCGAATACATGGCAGGCCGGCATCGACGTAGGCGGAATTTTCACCGACCTGTTGTTCGTGGACCAGGGCGCAAACCGGTTTCGGGTCGTCAAGGTACCCTCGACTCCCGACGACCAGTCGCGCGGCATGCTGGCGGGATTGCGCGACAGCGGTCTCGCCGTCGAGGACCTAGCAGCGCTGGTCCACGGCACGACAGTCGGCACCAACGCCATTCTCGAGCGTAAGGGCGCGCGTTGCGGCCTGATCACGACGGCGGGCTTTCGCGACGTACTGGAACTCGGCCGCCGCACGCGGCCCTTCGGCTACGGCATGATCGGCAGCTTCGAGGCGCTCATTCCGCGCGAGCTGCGTCTCGAAGTGCCGGAGCGCATCGACGCCAAGGGCAATGTGCTGATCCCACTTGACACCGATGCGGTGCGGGCGGCGATGAGGCGGCTGCTTGACCTCGGCGCCGAGGCACTGGTCATCAGCTTTATCCATTCCTACGCCAACCCCGCGCATGAGCAGAGCGCGCGCGAGATCGCACGGGAGATCTGGCCGACCGCCTTCATTTCGGTTGGCGCCGACATTCTTCGCGAGGTCCGCGAGTTCGAGCGCACCAGCACTGCGGCGCTCAACGGCTATATCCAGCCGGTCATGTCGCGCTATCTCGGACGGCTGGAAAAGGAACTGAAGCTCGCCCGATTCCGTAGCCAGTTGCTGGTGATGCAGGGAAACGGCGGCACGATGACGGGCGCGATCGCGTCGGACTATGCCGTGCAGACTGTGATGTCGGGGCCGGCGGCCGGGGCGCTTGCCGCCGGACATATCGGCAAGCAGTCGGGCCATCTCAACCTGATCGGCTGCGACATGGGCGGCACCAGTTTCGACGTGACGCTGATCCGCAACGGCGAGCCGACCCTATCGGCGGAGAAGGACATCGCCTACGGCGTACCGATCCGCATTCCCATGATCGATATCCACACGATCGGCGCCGGCGGCGGCTCAATCGCGCGCATCACAAAGGCAGGCCTGCTGCAGGTCGGTCCCGAGAGCGCCGGCGCCAATCCCGGACCAATTTGCTACGGCCGCGGCGGCACCGAGCCCACGGTGACGGACGCCAATCTGGTGCTGGGACGGCTTGACCTCGGCACGCTGCCCGGCGTCAATGCCGGTGTCGCCCTCGACAAGGTAAAGCAACGGCTGGTCGAGACAGTGGGTGCACCGCTGGGGTTCGATGCCATCGAGGCGGCCGCGGCCATCGTGGCCGTCGCCAGCAATCATCTCGCCAGCGCCATCCGGCTGGTCTCGATCGAGAAAGGCTACGACCCGCGCGACTTCGCGCTCTTTCCCTTTGGCGGCGCGGGCCCCCTGCATGCTGTGGCGCTGGCGCGCGAGCTGGGTGTGCCGACCGTCCTGGTGCCGCGCTTCCCCGGCCTCACCTCGGCGCTGGGGTGTATCCTGGGTGACCTCCGGCACGATTTCGTGCGAACGATCGGTGTCCCACTGTCCGATGCCGACCCGGCGGCCATGGATGCGGCTTTCGCCGGGCAACGCCTGCAGGGTGAAAAGCTCATCGCCGAGGAGAATGTACCGGTCGACGGCATTGTCGCCCTTCACGAGGCCGATCTTCTTTATCGCGGCCAGAGCCATGTCATTCGCGTGCCAGTCGATGGCACTTTCGACGCGGCCAAGGTGCTGAAGAGTCTCGAAGCCCGTTACAAGGAGCGGTTCGACATCGAGCTCATGGAAATGACGGCGGTGCTGTCCAACCTCCGCACGACTGTGATCGGCCGGCGGGCGCCCATCGATCTTGCGGCCTTCGCCCCCGAATCGGGCGGCAGTGTCGAGGCGTCACGCGCCGGCAGCCGCAAGGTCTATTTCGACGGCGTCTGGCTCGACACCGCACTTTATACGCGCGACGCCCTGCCCGTCGGCGCCACCGTGTCGGGACCGGCCATCGTTACCCAGCTTGACACCACGGTGCTGATCGATCCGGGCTCCGTCGCCACCGTCGACGCCCTGGGCAATCTCGTGATCGCGGTCGGAGACAGTCATGGCGCTTAACCCCGTAACCCTCGCCGTCATCCAGAACGGCTTGCGCCAGATCGCCAGCGAAATGGATCTGGTTCACGAGAAGACGTCCTTCTCGCCGGTGATTTCCGAGGCCTTCGACCGCTCGAACGGCATCTATCATCCGGTGACGGGCGAGGTCATCGCCCAAGGCGAGATGGGCCTGCCGATCTTCGTCGGCGTCATGCAATTCACCACCCAGGCGGTGATCGAGCGGCGCAAGGACCTAGAGCCGGGCGACGTCATCCTGATCAACGATCCCTATCTCGGCGGCACCCATCTCATGGACGTGAAGATGGTGAAGCCGTTCTATTACAAGAACAAGCTCTGGGCCTATCTGTCGAATACCGGCCACTGGCCCGACACCGGCGGCATGGTGCCCGGCGGCTTCGCCACCAAGGCGACCGAGATCCAGCAGGAAGGCCTGCGCATCCCACCGGTGAAGCTCTATCGCCGCGGCGAGCTCTGCACCGACATCGTCGACTTCGTGCTGAACAACATCCGCGTGCCCGAGGAGCGGATCGGCGACATCAAAGCCCAGGTCGGCGCACTCACAGTGGGCGAGCGGCGCTTGACCGCACTGCTCGACCGCTACGGTGCAGATGTCGTTGAGCAGGCCGTCGCCGAGCTGAAGGCGCGCTCCGAGCAGCAGATGCGCGCCTATATCGAGAGCGTGCCCGACGGCACCTACAGCTTCTCGAGCTTCATCGACAGCGATGGCATCGTCGACGTCCCGCTGGAGATCGCGCTCGACCTTACGGTGCGCGGCTCGGAGGTGCATTTCGATTTCTCGCGCTCCAGCCCGCCCTGCCGCGGGCCGCTGAACGGCGTCTGGGCCTCGACCCAGTCGGCGGTCTATGTCGCCATGAAGCACATCTTCCCAGACGTGCCGATCAACTCGGGCTGCTTCGCGCCTTTGAGCATCGCCAAGCCGACCGGCACCTTCCTGGTCGCCGAATATCCACGTCCTGTGGCCGGCTGCGCCTCCGAAGTGGCGCAGCGCGTCATGGAGGCAGTGTTCGGTGCCATGGGCCAGGCAATACCGGAACGCATGTTCGCCTCGCCCGCCGGCACCAGCGGCAACTTCACGCTGGGCGGCTACGACCCCGGCGAGCAGCGCAACTACATCATGTATTTCTTCAGCGGCGGCGGTTACGGTGGCTGGTGGGAGACCGACGGTCTGACCAACGGCTGCTCGACCGTCGGTATCTCCAAGACCCAGCCGGTCGAAATCCTCGAGCAGCATTATCCTCTGCTGTTCGAGGAATATGCCCTGCGCGAGGGCTCCTCGGGCGCGGGCCGGCACCGCGGCGGCTACGGCGTCAATTACCGGGTGCGGCTGCTGCGCGGCAGCGCCAAGGCCTCGTTCCTCATGGATCATGGACGCGAAGGTCCGCCAGGCCTGATCGGCGGCGCGCCGGGAGCGACAAACGAATTGCGAGTGCACCAGAAGGGCACGACCACGACGCCTGAGCATCTATCGAAAGGCGAGGGCTACGAGCTGGAGGTCGGAGACTGGGTCCAGGTTCGCACGCCCGGCGGCGGCGGGTACGGCGCGCCTGGCGAGCGCGATCCCGCGCGGGTGCGCGTCGACATCAAGCGCGGCTACATCACGGCCGAGGAGGCGGAGCATTGGTATCCATCGGTCGAGGCCGCGGATTGACGGCATAGAGTTCAAACAGGGGAGATTGGGGATATGGGCAAGAAGCAACTGATCACGCGCCGCACGGCGCTTACCGGCATGGCCGCCGGCGCCGGCATCACGATCTACACGCCGCGGCTCTCCGCCCAGTCGGGCGAGGTCGCGGTCGGCGCCATGGTGCCGATTACAGGCCCGTTCAACGTCTCGGGCCAGCAGTATCATTTCTCGCTCCAGATGGCGCAGGACGAGATCAACGCCAAGGGCGGCGTCGCCGGCAAGAAACTCAAGATCGTCTTCGAGGACGTGAAGGATTCCAACAGCGTCGCAGTCAATGCCTATCTGAAGGTTGTGCGGGACATCAATCCACCGCTGGTCTTCCTTTCGAGCTACACAACGCAGAATCTCGCCACCGAACCCGAAGTCACCAAGGCGATGATCCCGGGCATGTACGCCGGCGGTGGCGACGCCATGCATATGAAGAAGAACCCCTGGCTCTTCCGCATCCGCCCGCATGACGGACTACAAGCACTGGCACTCGCTAAGCACGCTACCGAAGGCATGGGAAAGAAGAAGATCGGCATCATCTACGTCCAGAACGATTTTGGTCAGCCGGGCGCTATTGCCGCCGAGAAGGTGGTGAAAGCGTCCGGAGCCGAAGTCGTTGGCACGGAGGCCTACGCCTTCACCGACAACGACATGTCGGCGCAGCTCCAGAAGCTCAAGAACGCCGGCGCCGACTGCCTGATCTGCATCAGCTACGGCAAGGATGGCGCGCTAGTCCTGAAGCTCCTGAAGGAAATGAACATCGACATTCCGGTGGTAATCTCGTCGGGCGTAATGGTGCCGGCGGCGCGCAACCTGATCGCCCCCGACGAGCTCGCGAAGGTCAACGGCGTGATGGACGCCTATCTGGCTCCCGAACGCGGTCCCGATGTCGCGGCTTACATCAAGAACTTCAAAGACCGCTTCAAGGTCGATCCCGATCCATTCGGCTCCTGCTACTACGATGGCGCCTGGATCATGAAGCAGGTCATGGACAAGGTCGGCACCGACCGCACCAAGATCCGCGACGAGCTGAAGACGGTGAAGGACTTCAAGGGCGTCACCAACGTGTTCTCGACCGACGAGCTCGGCAACATGGTCCATTCACTGGCGGTCTTCTCGATCAAGCCAGGCACCCGCGATCCAGTGTTCATCCGCACCATCACCGCCTGACGCCTACCGCGGGTCCGGCGCATCGCCGGACCCGTTCTCTCGCGGGGACGATGCCTTGTCGCAGCAGTTTATCCAGCTCGTTGTCAGCGGGCTTGCCGTCGGTGCGGTTTACGCACTGGTCGGCCTTGCTTTCATCATGGTGAACGAGGCGACCGGCGTGGTGAATTTCGCCACCGGCCAGATGGTGGCGATCGGCTGCTTTCTGTCGGTCTCCACTGGCATACAAATGGGACTGCCGCTGGGGCCGGCCTATGCGCTGGCATTGGTCGCCATGGCCCTGTTCGGTATCGTCTTCTACGCCGTAGTGTTCCGCCCGCTGCAAGACCGCCCCGTCGTTACCGTCATTATCGGCACAGTGATGATCGGCATCGTCATCCAGAATTCCGCGCTGATGACCTGGGGCTCGGTGCCATTCCGGCCGCGCTCGCCCTTCGGCCGGCAGGTGGTCGACGTTTTCGGCGCCGCCATCTCGGCGCATGCGCTGTTCGTCATCGCCGTCGCCTTCCTGATGATCGGCCTGCTCTATGGCTTTATCTACCGCACCGCCATCGGCGCACGCATGCGCGCCGTGGCGCAAGACCGCGATGCGGCGCGCCTAATGGGTATCAGCGTCGACCGCATGTTCGTGCTGACTTGGGTGATCGCGGGCCTGCTGACCGGCGCCGCCGGCATCCTGGTAGGGCCGATGTGGTTCGCCGACGTCAACATGGGCGACCCGATCGCGCTCAAGGCCTTCGCGGCCATTATAATCGGCGGCTTCTCCAGCGTGCCGGGCGCCATCGTCGGTGGCATTCTGGTTGGCTTGGCTGAGATGCTAGGTGCCGCCTATATCTCGTCGGCCTATAAGGACGGCCTAGTCTTCCTGGTGATGATCCTGTTCCTGCTGGTCCGTCCGCAGGGCATCTTCGGCGAACGCATCGGCCAGAGAGCATGAGAACCGGCTCATGATCGACCGCCGCCTGCTCGCCGCCTGCGCCGTCTTCCTGCTGGCGCTCCTCCTGCCCGCCTTCATCAGCGGCTACGGCATCCGCATCCTCAACCTGGCGCTGATCTCGGCCATAGCTGTCATCGGCCTCAACTTCGCCTTTGGCTATGCTGGGTTGATCACGCTGGCACAGGCCGGCTTCGTCGGGTGCGGCGCCTATATCACGGCGATCCTGTCGACGACGCTCGGCCTCTCGCCCTGGCTTTCCATACCGGCCGCCATGGTTGGCGCCGGCGTCATCGCGGTCGTCATCGGCCTGCCGATGCTGCGCCTGAAGGGCCATTACCTCGCCTTGGCGACGCTGGGCTTCAACGTCTCCTTTGTCATCGTCGCCACCAACTGGAAATCACTGATGGGCGGCACCGACGGCATCTCGGGCATTCCGGCCCTCGCCCTGCCTGGCTGGTCGCTCGGCACCGACCATCGCTATTACTATGTCGTCTGGGTCGCGCTAGCGGTCGCTACCTGGTGCGCCTGGCGCATCCGCAATTCCCACATCGGCCTCGCCATGATCGCGGTGCGCGATGACGAGATCGCCACCGGCGCCGCGTCGGTCGGCGTCACCCGCATCAAGGTCCAGGCGTTCGGCCTCTCCGCCGTCTATGCCGGCCTAGCGGGCGCGCTGTTCGCGCATATGACCAACTTCGTGGCGCCGGACGATTTCGCGCTGGGCCATTCGATCATCTATCTCGCCATGCTTATCATCGGCGGCGAAGGCTCGATCCTGGGCGCCATCGCCGGCGCCGTCATCGTCACCTTTATGCCCGAGCTGATGCGCGATCTCGGCACCGCCTATCTGATCATCTTCGGCGGGTTGATGCTGTTGATCCTGATCTTCCTGCCCAAGGGACTGCTCAGCCTAGCCGGAATCGTCGGCCGCCGCCTGAAGGCCCTCAGCCGATGAGCGCGACCATCCTCGCCATCGACGGCCTGTCGAAGAATTTCGGCGGCGTACATGCCGTGCAGTCGGTCTCGCTGGCCATCCCCGCCGGCCGCGTCTTCTCGGTCATCGGCCCTAATGGCGCGGGCAAGACGACGCTGATCAACGTGCTGACCGGCATCCTGCCCAGTTCGGGCGGCAAGGTGCGGTTCGAGGATCGCGACAT
>JAUXWH010000251.1 GCA_030681365.1 Bradyrhizobium sp. | reverse complement strand
CCCGCCAGTTCGACTGGAACCTGCGGGCCTACCCGGCGGGAGTCTGGTACTTCAACCCGTACTGCTGGCAGGTGCTGTTCGTGTTCGGCTCCTGGTGTGCGCTCGGCGGCGCCAAGCGGGCGCGATGGAGTGTCGATCATCCCGTGACGCTTTATCTGTGCATCGCCTATCTGGTGCTTGCGCTTGTCATGACCATGGCCGGCAGGTTTCCGGATTTCGGCGCGCTGTTCCCGCAGTGGCTCTACTCGACTTTCAATCCCAACGACAAGACCGACCTCGCCCCCTATCGTTTCCTGCATTTCGTGGTGATCGCGGCGATGGTGGTCCGCTTCGTGCCGAAGGAATGGCCGGGCCTGGAATGGAGGATGTTCGATCCCCTCGTGGTCTGCGGCCAGCAATCGCTCGCGGTGTTCTGCGTCGGCGTATTCCTGTCCTTCGTCGGCCACTTCGAACTGATCATGAGCTCGGGCTCGCTACTCGCGCAGATTTTCGTCAGCGTGTCCGGGATCGCGGTCATGACGCTGGTCGCCTATTACATCTCCTGGTCGAAACGGCAGGACAAGCCGCTGCCGAAACCGGCAGCCGCCAAAACCTCCTGACACCGGGCTGATCTCGGCCGGGTGCCGGCGGGCGGGCGGTCGGTCAGCCCGACCGTGTGCCCCACGCCACCATGTTCGCAACGTCGGAGTAACCCTCCACCAGCGGCCCGACGATCCTGTGCAGCGCGTTTTTCGACACCAGCGTGTCGTGCAGGACCAGATGGTCGATTCCCGTGGTCAGGAAGCAGATCACGGCGTCGCGCGGGGTCTCCACGATTGGCTCGCCCTTGACGTTGAACGAGGTGTTGATCAGCACGGGAACGCCGGTCAGCGCCTCGAATTCCTTCAGCAGGCGATAGAGGACCGGGTTGGTTTCCGCGCGGACGGTTTGAACGCGCGCCGTGCCGTCGACATGGACGATCGCCGGAATCCGGTCGCGCCATTCCGGGCGGACACGCTTGGCGATCAGCATGAACGGCGAGTCCTCCTCGCCTTCGAATATCTCCCTGGCCCGTTCGGCCAGCACGATCGGCGCGAACGGTCGGAACGGCTGGCGGTGCTTGACGCGACTGTTGAGGATATCCTTCATCTCCGCCTTGCGCGGGTCAGCCAGCAGGCTGCGATTGCCGAGCGCGCGCGGCCCGAACTCGGAGCCGCCCTGAAACCAGCCGATCACCTTCTGCTCGGCGAGCAGCTTCGCGGTATCGCGGCAGATATCGTCGCTGCGGGTCGCCCTCGTCTGAATGCGCACCAGGAATCTCTGCGTGGCCGTTTCAATATCCTGATCGGAATAGACCTTGCCGACATAGGAATGATCCATCACGAATGAGCGGCGCTGCTTCAGAACTTCCAGCCAGCCGTAATAGGCGCAGCCGATCGCAATGCCGTCATCGCCGGCCGCCGGCTGGATCCAGACGTTTTCAAAGCCAGCCTCTCGCGCCACCCGGCCATTGGCCACGCAGTTCAGCGCGACGCCGCCGGCGATGGTGAGGTTGCTGGCGCCGGTGGTTTCGCGCAGCCAGCGGGCACGGGCGAGCAGCACGTTTTCGGTGTCGTCCTGCACCCGCCAGGCAAGATCCTCCCAATGCGGCATCGACGGGCTGGTTTCCCATTTTTCGCCGCCGTCGATGATGTAAGGCTGGTTGAACTCCACGGTCCAGTGCGGAACGTGCAAGGTGCCGTCGGTGAGCTCCAGCAGGTGCCTGACCTTCTCCTTCCTGCCGTAGGGCGCCAGCCCCATCAACTCGCCGCACTTGTTCCAGTCGCCGAAGATGTAGGATGAGGCCCGGCTGTAGAGCGCGCCAAGGCCCGGCATGTTGTAGAACTCGTCGCTCAGGAAGCCGCGATCGGGCTCCATCCAGACCTTCTTCAGGCACTCGAGCTTTGTGCCGGAAAATTTATAGTAGCTCTCGGATTCACGGGCGAGCGGCGTGCCGGTGTCGGATGCCGGGTAGGTTTCCATGACGTCGGATCGATAGCTGCCGACGCCGTCGACGATCATCACCACGCCTTCCTCGAACGGCGAGACGGCAAACGCGCTGTAGGCGTGTGCCAGGTGGTGGGAGATCGAAACCACCTTGTCGGAATGCGACAAGTAGAGCGGATGCTTGGGAGCCTCGGGGCGCTCATGCTCGGGAAGGAAGCCCGGCATGTCCTGGTAGACCAGCCGTTCTTCCATGTCCGGAACCGGAAGGATGTAGCAATTGCGGACAATCAGATCGACGTCGTCGAGCGTGATGCCCTCGGCATCGAGACAATAGTCGATCACTTCCTTGTAGAAACCCGAGGCGTGCTTTTCGCGGGTGATTCGTTCCTTGGCGATCGCAAACACGATGGCGCCGTCGCGCAGCAGGCAAGCACTGACATCATGGTCGTAAGTGTTCAGGCCGAGAACATAGGTACTTTGCTTGGGCATCGGCACTCTCTTGGGTGAATTGATCTGATCCGAATCGATGCCGGGAAGCGAGGGTGTATCCCGGCTCGCGGAGACATCTCGCCGCAGAATTCGGTAACCTTTGGTGGAATTGATGCACTCATTCGGCGAGAGCGAGAAATTCCACGGTGCATCATTTCTCTAAACGCGCCCGGATGTTTGATGATCTGGCTCCGATGAAGAGTGGAACTTGACCTCGCACGCGCCATCAAATAGCATCGTTTTCCCTCGCTTGAGCATTTTTTTCGCAATTGCCCCTAATATGCAACGAAGCGCAAGACAGGCCGCGCAAGATTTCATGAGTTAAGGCCTAAAATCCGTATGATTGAAGTAACCGGGAGATTCCTAATGGCTAAGCGCTACAACGTCCTCACGCGCTGCCTCGCTGCGGCGGCGCTTGTATTCATCTATATGGTCAGCGTTGTAGGAACGTCGGGCCTGTTCCTGGCTGCGTCCACGTCGTCAGCTCAAGCCCAAAGGGGCCGTGGCAGAGGTCGCGGTCGAGGTCGGGGTGTCGTCGTCCGTGGCAGAGGTCGCGGTCGGGGCAGAGGCTGGGTGGCCCCGATCTACATCGCTCCGCCGATCATCGTGCCTCGAGGCCGAGGCAGGGGTCGCGGCCGGGGTCGCGGCTGGTAATCTGCCTGTCTTGATGACGGCTTGAATCGGCGTATTCGCTACGCTTGATCCGATTGAGAAGAAGGTGCGTCGGTCAACCGACGCACCTTCTTTTATGACTGGATGCCCCGCGGGGAAACTGACGCGCCCCGAACGCGGATATCATTTGCGCAACGCAGCATATCGTTGGTGGCTCTGATATTTGAACGCTTGTTCATCTTGCGTCGTCAAATGTGTGACTTGACCTCGCCCGCGCATGCCCATAGCCTTCCCGAAGGTCACACAAAGAACATTTTGCAACTGTCCTTGAGCTCCTACCGGAACGATATGCCGGCCTCTTGAATTATTGATCGCTGAGGTCCGCGGCAATTGGAATGACTCGGGAGATCCCATATGGCTAAACGCTACAATTTCGTTTCGCGCATCATCGCCGCGGCGGCGCTGGTCTTCGTTTACGTGGTCGGTGTCGTCGGCGCGTCGGGTCTATTCCTGGCGGCATCCACGACTTCGGCGGAAGCTCAACGGGGTCGTGGCCGCGGTCGTGGCCGGGGCAGAGGCCGAGGCCGAGGATACCGTGGCAGAGGTCGCGGCATCGTTGTCGTGCCAGCGCCGATCATCCGCCCCGGCTGCTATTACAGCCGGCGCTATGGCCGCGTGATCTGCCGGTACTGATCGCAGCTTTAATCGACGTACGCCTTCCGCCCGCAACGAGGTCGGGTGCGCCGGTCAGCCGGCGCGTCCGCTTTATTGTGGAATGATTGCGGATGACATGAGGTAGATCAAGAACGCTTCGGTCGCTTGCAGCCATGATTGGCTTCTGCAATCCGAGGGCGTTTCATCATGCCGAATGATATAGCGGTTTTCCTTCCCGTCGACCGGCCTGCCGGTGCCCTGATCGAATGCGCCGCGGCGGTCGCAGGTCAATTCGAAGCCCATCTCGATGGCATCGCCTGCGCCTATCAGGCCCTCAATCCGATGATCGCCTTCGAGGCGTCCGCCGTGGTCATGGCGGCGCAATACGAAACCGGCCAGGAACAGGCGGCCGCCGTGCTCGACCAGTTCGAGATCACCACCAGACGCCTCAATATCCCACACGATGCCAGGAGCACGTTCAACGTTTCCTATGCCGCGACCCGTACCGTGACCGAGATGTCGCGGCTCTACGATCTGAACATCGTCGCCCAGCCGGACAGTTCGAACCCGAGCCAGACCGATTTCCTGTCCGAGGCGGTGCTGTTCGGCTCCGGGCGGCCGATGCTGATGATTCCCTACATCAACCGCGGCACGTTCAGTTCGGATCGCGTGCTGATCTGCTGGGACGGCAAGGCGCCGGCGGCGCGGGCCGTCCACAACGCAGCCCCCTTCCTTCGCAAGGCCAAAGCCATCGACGTCGTTTCCGTCAACGAGCACGAAGATGATGCCGGCGCAGCATCGCTGTCGGCCCTGACCGCCCATCTCGCCCGGCGCGATCTGCCGGCAACCCCTCACCGGCTGACGGCCGATACCCCGAACATTCACAACGCCATCCTGTCGCTGGCCGCCGACAACGGCAGCGATCTGATCGTGATGGGCGGCTACGGCCATTCCAGACTTCGGGAATTCATCCTGGGCGGAGTGACACGCGGCATGTTCGAGACGCTCACCGTCCCCACGTTGTTTTCGCACTGAGTTGCGACCGCCAGCGCCGCTGCCAGACCTGCTCGTTCCGGAAAACGATAGGACAATCGACCCGCGGGCGGGATGCTTCGGTTGACCTGAATCAATCGGTCAATACGCCATTGCGGTATTCATTTTTCCAATGCGCCGCCCGCCTGCCCATCAAGCCACTACTTCGAAAACGGCGTAGCGCTGCCGATCGACAAAGGACACCAACATGCCGACCCACTTCCACGCGATCGTCTGGATCGATCACTCGCAAGCAAAAGTGTTTCACGTCGGACGATCGGGTGACGACGAGATCGTCATGCACCCGCATTTGCCCACACGACACCTTCACCACAAGGCCGGCTCGATCGGCAGCGGTCATGCCGCGCCCGACAAGGAGTTTCTCGCCGCGGTGACGAACGCCGTCAGCGACGCCGGCGAAATCCTGATCATCGGCCCCGCCAGCGCCAAGACCGAGTTCGCCAAATATCTTCGCGAGCAGCATTCGAAAATCGGCGATCGCATCGTCGCAGTCGAGGCCGCCGATCATCCCAGCGATCGCGAGATCGTCGCCTATGCCAGGCAGTATTTCAAAATCGCTCCCGCCCGGGCAGCCGCGGCCGGCGGAGCATCCCGCGGCTGAAGCTTCCCTGCGGCTGCGGCGGGCTTGATCAACCATGAATATGAGGGTAGCGCCAACCGAAGCGACAGACACGATAGCCCGGCCAGCGGCGGGCAGTCGGCGTTCATACGCATGGAAGCTGCTCGCGGCAGCGCTGGTGGTTGCCGCGCTGGCGGCCGCGGCATGGTGGCTGTCGCGTGGACCGGTCGTCACCGTCGCCCGGATCACGCGCGGCGCCGCCGCCGAAATCGTCTATGCAACCGGCTCGGTCGAGCCCGAAACCTGGTCGCGTTCGACGCCCCTGGTACGCGGCCGCATTATCGAGCGCTGCCGGTGCGAGGGCAAAAGCGTCAGGAAGGGCGATGTCTTGGCGCGCCTCGATGACAAGGAGGCGCTGGCCACACTGAATGACCTGCGCGCGCTGGAAGAGTTCCAGCGCCGGGAATTCGACCGTCAGTCGCAGTTGCTGGCGCGCGGGGTCGCTACCTCGCAGGCCTATCAGCGCGCCGAGAGCGACCTTGCGCGAATTCGGGCGCAGATCGCCGCCCAGGCCCAGCGGCTGGAATATTACAAACTGGTTTCGCCGATGGACGGCACCGTTCTCAAGGAGGACGGCGAGGTCGGCGACATGGTGGACCCCGGCACGATTCTCTACCGTATCGGCCTGGAAAAGCCGTTGTGGGTGGTCGCCGACGTCAACGAGGAAGACATCCCCCGCGTCAAGGCCGGTCAGAAGGCGCTGTTGCGCACCGACGCGTTCATCAACCAGGTGCTGCCGGGCGTGGTCAAGCAGATCACGCCGGCCGGCGATCCGGTCTCCAAGACCTTTCGCGTGCGGATCGGTTTGCCCGACGATACCCCGTTGCGGGTAGGCATGAGCGTCGAGGCCAATATCGTCAGCCGCGAAAAGCAGGACGTGCTTCTGGTTCCCGCCAACGCCGTGGTCAATAACAGCCTGCTGATGGTCGAGAACAATCGCGCCCGGCTGCGCAAGGTCGAGATTGGCATTCGCGGCACCGGCATGGTGGAGATCGTCGGCGGCGCCAGCGAAGGCGAACTGGTCGCCGCGCCCGCCACCACGAATATCAAGGGTGGATCGCGGGTGCGCCCCGTGCTCGCGGAACCGGCCGTGCCGTGAACCTGATCCTGACCATCGCCTGGACCCATGTCCGCCACCGCGCGCGCCAGACGCTGGTGGCTATCGCCGGCGTCATGACCGGCGTCGGCTTCTCCATCATGATGGCGGCGATGATGGAGGGGTCACAGGACGATTTCATCAAGACCCTGGTCGACGCACTGCCGCATATCTCCATCACCGATGAGTTGCGCGAGCCGACGCGGCAGCCCGCCGACATCGTCTATGCCGCCGCCGAATTCCATGGCCTGACGCCTGACGTCCGGCGCCCCGGCATCAAGAATCCGATGGCCACGGTCGCGTCGCTGCAAACCTGGGTGCCCGGGGCGCTGACTCCATCGGTGCAGTCGAAGGCCGTGCTGCGGTACGCCGGACGAAACCTGACCACCTCGATCATCGGCATCGATCCCCGTACCGAGGCCGACGTCTCCAATCTCGCGACGCACATGAAGCAGGGAACGCTGAACTCGCTGTATCGCGCCTCCAACGCGATCCTGCTCGGCGACCGCCTCGCCAACAAGATCGGTGCCCGGGTCAACTCCAATATCACGCTGGCCTCGGCCGAAGGCGCCAGCATGAATGCCACCGTCGTCGGCACCTTCCATACCGGCTTCCGCGCGACCGACGAGACGACCGGCTACGTGCTGCTCAAGACCGCGCAGATCCTGGAAAGGCAGACCGGCATCGTCAACGAGATCCGCGTCCGCACCCGCGACCCGATGGCGGCGCGCCTGATCTCGGAGCGGATCGGCGAACAGACGGGCTACAAGTCGATCTCCTGGCAGGAGGCGCAGGAGGATCTGTTGTCCGCGATCACGCTGCGCAATGTGCTGATGTACACCATCGTCGGCGCGATCCTGCTGGTCGCGAGCTTCGGCAC